>JBCBVC010000015.1:0-42711 GCA_039817845.1 Cyanobacteria bacterium J06642_2 | reverse complement strand
GTCTGTCGCACGGTTTCGTAGGAGATGCTTTCCACATACTCCAAGCTCACCATGCGCTCGGCCAGCAGTCTCAAACTCCACTTGGCCCTTGCCTGCGGGAGGCTCACCGCAGGCAAGGGCCACCAATTGGGCTTCCTGCTCTCCGTCGAGACGGCGGGCTTTGCGTCGCTGCTGAGGTTTTCGCCCCAAAGCTTGTTCCAAACTCTGTTCGACAAATCGCTGCCGCACCCGCTCAATGGTCGAAATGCTCACGTCTAATGCCTGGCTGATAGTTTGATCCGTCCAGCCCCTATCCTCTTGATGGGTATCGGCTTTGAGCAAGATGCGGGCATGGGTGATTTGATAGGCAGCTGCTTTGCCGGTTTTGGTCAATCGCTCCAGTTGCTGGCGCTCTTCTGGGCTCAGATTGACGATGTATTTCTTGCCGGGCATGACTGTTCGGTTGAATGGAGACTTGTTCTCAACCCATATTGCCCTTTATCTCAAGCCTGACAGAGCACTAGTTGCAGTCAGTGCCTCTATGCTCGAACCAAAATGTCAAGAGTTATAAGTAATTAACACCACAAATCCTATGCTGCCGTCAGAGCAAGGAAATGCAGCTCCCACGCTGTTCCTACAGGCTCTCCAGGTCAATTGCACTAGTGGTTCTTCATGCCACTCGACATTAAAAGTTTCAGCATCGGGCAACTGCGTCTGAACTTTACGGGTAGGAGCCTATTCAAAGATTGGGTCGTTCGGATTGGAGTGCGGCCACCGTGCGGTCGTAAGCTGTGTCTAGTTGTAATATCAGCGTGCGAGCTTCAATCACTGCGTTGTTACGAGCCATAAGCTCGAGCTGTTGGCATACATCACTAAGAACGTGGGCAAAGATCGTTCGCGAAGAGCCTTTGAGGGCGTGAGCTGCAGATTTCAGGGCGACACGATCTCCAACAGCGATCGCGCCGCGAATAGCTTGCATTTTTGCGGGTGCGTCAGCCAAGAAAGTATCGATGATATCGGCTAATAGGTCGTCAAAATCGTCATCAGCCATAGCGGCAATGAAATCTCGCAAAGCTTCACAGTCCACAGCATTCTCCATTCCTGCAGGTGGATGTACTATGTCAAGACGTACAGGCGGTTGAACTGCGGTGGTTGGCGCAGAGGTTGATGGTTCCGCCACAGGTTGACAGCGCTCGAGCACTTCTACCATGGCTTCCAAACGCACGGGTTTAGCAATGTAGTCATCCATGCCTGCCGCCAAGCACGATTCGCGATCGCCCTGCATGACGTGAGCTGTCATTGCCACCACGCGCGGTTGAGATTCTGGCGGCCAATCCCGCCGCAGACGCCGCGTGGCCTCTAATCCGTCCATTTCAGGCATCTGCACGTCCATGAACACGACATCGTAGGGCTGCCGTCGCAGGGCTGTAAGGGCTTCCCGACCGTTGCTAGCAACGTCGGCCCGATAGCCCAAGCGTTTCAACATTTGCAGGGCAACTTTCTGATTGATCGCGACATCCTCCACGAGCAGGATCCGCAGCGGTAGACTCTCTGCGACGAGTGCTGTCTGCGCCGTATCGCGCCAACTATCCGCTGGCATTACATGTGAGCCAGGTTCGCCATTGAGAATATGCCCCAGCGCGTATTGCAGTTGTAAGGGTTTCACAGGCTTGGTCAGACACGCCGCAAACAAATTGCGTTGGTTGACGGGAATGGCCGACTGACCGCCAACTGCACTGAGCATCACGATGGGTAAGCGAGCGGACGCCGATCTCATCTGAATACGTTGCGCTAGGGTTAGGCCCTCTATATCGGGCATTTGCATGTCGAGAATAGCAATATCAAAGTGCTCGCCAGCTTGCAGCCAAGCTAAAGCCTCTGTTCCCGACGTTGCCGCTCGAACGGTCATGCCCCAACGGCGAGCCTGCAAGGTCAAGATATCGCGATGAGTGGCATTATCGTCGACTATCAATAAGCATTTCTGGGCGAATTGAGGCACGGGGGCATCAGGCGGCAATCCCGATGCTGGCGTAGCTGGGGCGAGGATGGTGAAAGAGAACGTGGAACCGTGCTCCGGCTCGCTTTCGACATGCAACCGGCCACCCATAATTTCGCAAAGATGACGACTGATAGCTAGTCCTAACCCCGTCCCTCCATACCGACGAGTCATGGAAGCGTCAACCTGACTAAACGGCTTGAACAATCGATCCATGCGTTCTGGCGGAATGCCGATCCCCGTATCCCGCACGGAAAAAAGCAATTCGTGAATGGGGGCATCCGTAAGAGGATTGCCTACTGTTGATGCAGGTGCAGCCTGGCTGGCACGCGACAGATCGAGCAAGGGTCGGGCGCTGACGGTAAGAACCACTTCGCCTGTAGGAGTAAATTTGATGGCATTGCCGATTAAATTCACTAAGATTTGACGCAGTCGGGTAACATCCCCGGCGATCGCGTCAGGCGTTCCCGGTTGAATGTAGTAAGCCAACTCCAAGTCTTTTTCGGCAGCAGTAGGAGCCAGGAGATCGAGCATTTCTTCAATAGCACTGCGCAGCGAGAATGGCTGCACTTCCAACTCCAGTCGACCCGACTCGATTTTGGAAAAGTCAAGGATGTCGTTAATGATGGCCAATAGGGCGTCGCTGCTGTGGCGAACAGTTTCGACGAAGTCGCGCTGCTGCTCGTCCAAATCGGAATCCAACAACAGCCCAGTCATGCCAACGATCGCATTCATGGGGGTGCGAATTTCGTGGCTCATCATGGCAAGGAACTCACTTTTGGCGCGATTCGCCACTTCGGCTGCTTGCTTAGCCTGCTCTAGAGCTTGATTTTTGCGGCTCAGTTCCTCCGTGCGACGTTCGACCCGGCTCTCTAATTCGACGTTCAGCTGTTGTAGAGCGGTTTCGTTCTGTTTGCGTGCCGTAATATCGGTGGCTAAGCTGTCAATACGAGTTGGTTGGCCGGCTTCGTCGTAAATCAGGCGCGAGCGTTCTCTGAGCCAGCGCAATTCTCCATCAGGCCGCAAGATACGATATTCAATATCGTGAGCATCCGCAACTGATAAGCTCTCGTACTTGCCATTCACCCAATCGCGGTCGTCTGGATGCAAGGCTTCAAGCCAAAATTGCGGCGCGTCTAAAAACTCAGACATACTGCGTCCGTATACGCGCTCGGCAGCAGAATTGAGAAATAGCAGCTGTGAGGTGTCGGGTGTCACCGACCAAACGACATCATCCAAAGAACTCAAGATGCTATTGAGACGCTCCTGCCCCTCCTGCCAAGCCGTTTCATTCGCCCGCAGCATATCTTCGGCTTGCTTATACTCGTGGATATCTTCAGCCACGACAATTAAGCAATCGACCTCACCTGTTGCCGTCACCAGAGCGCTCAGAGTCACTCGGCTCCAGGCAATTGTGCCGTCAGGCCAACTATAGCGATATTCCCCTGTCCGGCTAGTTTGTGGCGCGCCCAACACGACCTGCCGCTCGCGCTGATAGGCTTTGACGTCGTCCGGACTCAACACGGCAGTATGGGTTGATTCCAGCAACTCTGCGCGATCGCGGCCTACTAATTGGCAAAATCTTTCATTGATATCTAGTAGGCGATCGTCCAGCCCAATGAAGGCCAGTCCGACAGCAGACTGAGAGAACAATGCTGTTGCTCTGGCATCAGTCGCTCCCATAGTTCCCTCAAGCTGCTGACGTTCGGGCACGGTCGGTTGATGGGGTCGAAAGGTCATTGCATTCGAGGACAGAACGAAATGGAACGGGCTCTAAATGAGGTAAATCGTCCTTGCCTTCCTGTACTCTGCCGCGCGACGCGGCTGTTAGTTTCGATCGTAGCGGCAAAAGCAGCTTCGTCGAAATTGTAACTGCACGGGGAAAAGCGGCATGAGATGGATTGAGCCGCACGAAACCCGCACGACAGCCGGAAAGCCGTGCGAGAAGCACCTTCAATCTCTACCAAATTCGCGGACATAACCGACACATTAGAGTACGAGTTATTGTAGCAAATGATTCTTAGTCACGTATATTTTTCATGATAAATGCCTAGAGGAGATCTCGCAGCATTTGCCTTCAGTGATTCGGGTTTTCGCTAGGATGCGTGGACTATCAAGTCTGCTGCTAGAGTCTCAATATCGGATTCTGATAGGCAGGTAATACCAAGTTGTTCTGCTTTTGCCAGTTTCGAGCCTGCGTCTTCGCCGACGATGACGTAGTCCGTTTTTTTGCTGACAGATGAGGTTATTTTGCCGCCTCTCATCTCAATCCAGGTTTTCATCTCTGGACGCGATCTACAGGGCAGCGTTCCGGTAATGACAAAAGTTTTACCCGCAAAAATGGCTGCGAATTCAGATGGGGCAGACGATTCACTCCCGCTGAGATTGAGCCCCAGATCGGCCAGATCGTGCAACAGGTTGACATGTTCGGAAACGGCCATCCAAGCAGCGATCGCCTGTCCGACCTCCAACCCCAAACCATAAATGTTGGCAATATCTTTCAGTGTTGCCTGTTGGAGTGCGGCAGCTGAAGGAAAGCGCTCGGTGAGAGTTTTGGCCGTGACAGCACCCACCAGAGGAATACCCAAACCATATAAAACTCGCCACCACGGTTGCTGTTTGGAGCGCGCGATCGCCTCGATCAGTTTCTGGCTCGAACGTTGGCCCATGCGCTCCAGGCCCGTCAAATTGTCGACGCGTAAACGATAGAGATCGGCGGCCGAGATCGCCAATTGGCGATCGACCAACTGATGCACCAGAACTTCGCCCAAGCCGGTGATATCGAGCGCATCGCGACTGGCCCAATGTTGTAACTGCCCCCGCACTCGCGCCGGACAGTTCGGATTCGGACAGCGGGTAACGGCTTCGCCCTCGGCCCGCACGAGTGTAGTTTCGCATTCTGGACAATGACTGGGTAGCTCGTAAGCGCGGGCGTCTGCGGGCCGTAAGTCTTGCAAAATCGAGACAATTTCAGGAATAATTTCGCCAGCTTTACGCACGATCGCCGTATCGCCAATGCATACGTCTAACTCTCGCAGGCGATCGGCATTGTGCAGCGAAGCGCGACTGACCGTAGTACCGGCTAGGCGAACGGGGTCGAGTTCGGCTACGGGGGTCACGGCTCCCGTGCGACCCACACTCGGCAAAATATTGAGAATGCGCGACGGCACCTCTTCCGCCGCATATTTAAGCGCAACGGCCCAACGCGGCGAGCGCTGGGTAAAGCCTGCTTCCTCCTGCTGTCTGAGAGCGTTCACTTTAACAACCGCACCATCGGTCTGGTACGGCAGGGTGCGTCGCTCAGTCTCCCACCGTTGGAAAAACGCTTCTACCTCAGCCAAGGATGGGCAATGTTGACAGTGAGGATTGACCGCAAACCCAAGCGATCGCAGTGACGCCAGGGATTCGAGTTGTGAGATCGGTAACGTGCCCGCCGGCCAGCCCTGGGGCAGATGCAGCGTATAGGCAAAAAAGTGCAATTTGCGATCGCGCACGACCCGACTGTCTAGCTGGCGCAGAGTTCCGGCGGCACAGTTACGAGGATTGGCAAAGACTAGTTCTCCGACCGCTTCGCGTTCCCGATTGATACGTTCGAACTCAGCGTCAGGTAAATAGGCTTCGCCTCTAACTTCTACTAACGGTGGCGGGGTTGCGGTGTTGAGTCGTAAAGGCAGAGTGCGAATAGTCCGCACGTTGGAGGTGATATCTTCTCCCATGCGACCGTCGCCCCGCGTCACTCCGCGCGCGAGCACGCCATCCACATAGGTCAAAGCCATCGCCGATCCGTCAATTTTGAGCTCGCAAACATAGTCCAAGGCTGCAGCTCGCTCTGTCTCCAGACCTAGCACGCGCAGCAAGCGCGCTTCCCACTCCCACAGCTCCTGCAGTGAAAAAGCATTGTCCAAGCTATACATGGGAATGGTGTGGTCAACAGACTCGAATCGCTCGGCAGCTTTCTCTCCCACTCGCTGTGTCGGACTATCGGGGACGACGAGTTCAGGGTGTTGCTGCTCTAACGTTTGTAGTTCGCGATAAAGGCGATCGTAAACGCTGTCTTCTAGGATGGGGCTGTCCTCGACGTGATAGGCAATACTGGCTGCTTGCAGCACGCGTCGCAACTCAGCCGCACGTTGTCCGTTCTCTGAAGGCACAGTATTGTCAGCTCCCGCTCGCTGTGACATGTCGTTTTCTCGTCTCTTGATTGCCGACAGACGCCTCAAATTCTACTCACAACCTATACGCGTGCGATCTCCTAAACGCGCTCAACATTTACAATCGTCGGCAAGCGATTGGGGTTGTCAATAGCAGTCAACCCGCTAGCATGAAATGTGTGCAGCCATACTGAGATGCTGTCGTTGTCGTTATAGTTGCCTCGCGAACGATGCACGAACTTCACCAGTACCGCCCAACCCATTAGTAACGACTTTTTAGCCTGAAATTTGGCTTCGTACTGTCAGTCCGTCGCTATTGCCACCTCAAGCAACCGCATGGAGCGAAGTAAAACCAGTGAACGCGAGTTCAAACGACCGATCGGAGATGAAACACGTGTTGATAGTGGACGAGCCGGCCGGAGGGCAGGTCGTCGTTCTAGAGAGCAGCACCTATCTCATCGGTCGCGAGCCTGTTTGCACGATCGTGTTGACTGCAGCCTGTGTCTCGCGCCAACACGCTAGTCTCATTCGCATTAATCGAGCTGACGGGTATCACTACCGCATTTTTGACGGCAACAGCAAAGGTAAATTGAGTACCAACGGACTCATCATCAACGGCACCAAAGTACCCTCGTGGGATTTGAGGGATGGTGACGCGATCAAATTTGGCGAGTTTACAACCGCCACATATCGTATTGCCACAGCCAGTGAGGTAGCCGAACTCACGAGCGGCGATCGCCCGTCTGATGTTGAACCCAGTCATTCGAAAGACGCTACGATTTATTTTCAGTAACGTCCGTCAACGGCTCGACTTCAATGCTCTCAGTAGAGACTTCCTCGCTCGAATCAGGTACCGTCAGCGCGGGAGCTACATCATTCAATGGGCTATCAGCTGGGACAGGCTGCGGCAGTGCGGGAGAGACGAGCGCAGCGGGTAGAACGCCCCTGTCGTCAATTGACGACAGGGGCTCGACGACTTGAGGGAGAGGAGTGGGTGAAGCATTGGCAGCCGGTGACATTCCGTCGGTCAGAGCCCCCTCAGGAAGCGGAAATCGGAAAACAATACCGCGACCAAACTCGCCGCCGCTGGAGGTGGTGCCGTAGAGCCAGCGATCGCGAGTTTCGCTCAGGCCAGCACGGGGAAAAGCTCCATCCCGACCGCTGAAATGATAAAGCGTGGCAAATTCTCCCGTCGGACCCAGGCGAAAAATCGTGCCGCTATTGCCGCGTCCGCCAAATTCAGTCGTGCCATACAGATATCCGTCGCTGGCGAGCGCGAGGGTAGATGCCGGTGCCGCTCCGTCCGCTCCGCCAAACTCGTGCAGTATTTCAATCCGATCTCGATTAACTAGTCGAAATACGACACCGCTGTCTGCAACCCCACCTCGCGCGGTCGTGCCGTACAGCGTTCCGTCGGCAGCAACGGTCACCCCCGCTGCAGGCACGGCGCCTTTGTCGCCATCAAAGTCATGCAGGACAATTAAGTCGCCCTGGAGGTCAAACTGAAATATCGTCCCCAAGCCTTGGCCCCCTCCAGCTCGTGTCGTGCCATATAAGCTGCCGTCGCGACCCCAAACGAGGCCGACCGGACTTAAGCCGTCCGGCTCGCTGAAACTGTGCAGAACTGACAGGCGATCGCCCTCGTAGGCAAAAAGCGTTCCTTGTCCGCCCTGCGGTCCGCCTACTTCGGTGATGCCATACAGCGTGTCATCGCCGTCAGCCACCAACTGAATGGGATTAACGCCATCGCGTCCGGAGAAATGATGTTCGACCGCAAGTTCGCCATTTCGATCGAGCCGAAAGAGCGCCCCGCCCCGACCGTCACCACCAGCTAGGGTTAATCCCGCGAATGTATCATTTGCCAGCGGGACGAGTGCGACAGGCGCGTAGACACCTTGTGCCCCCGTGCCTCGACCGTCGTCAAAGCGATAGATTGTTTCCACATCTCGTGATGGGTCGAGGCGAAAGATCGTGCCGCGATCGCGTTCTGAGGTACCGGCTGCTGTCCCATACGATGTACCATCTGGCATCGTGACGAGAGTCATTTGGGCTGAACCACCTTCACTATCCGTAAAATTATGCAATACCTCGAAATCTCGTGCGATCGTAGCTGAAACCACATCGCTAGCTGAACTCGGGCGCCCGCCGGGAGGCACAAAGAAACCCACGTCAGTACTGCACCCGACGCAAACAGCACTGGCCAAAGCCAATACCCCCACTTGCCCTCTTCTCGACACCCGACTCCTCACGCAAGAACGAGGACGTTTATCGAACGCTGACTGGCATTCTTACTTTCATCATCTCGCCAGCATCCGTTATTGCATGTAGTATAGATTACTCCTATGCTCGACTTGTCAATCTTCGGTTTCTACTGGGTCGTGAAGTTTTAAAATTTGATGAAGAATTCGGTAATGTTGGCGATCGCGTTCGACTGGAGATGACTCCAGTTGACGAGCTCGTTCCAGCGGCGTCAGCCCAGCTATATCCCGGGCGTAGAGGTCGGCACCGCCAGCAACGAGGAGCCGAGTCGCCTCAATCGCAGCGCCAGCGACAGCGTGATGCAGTGGAGTTTGTAGGGCCACATCCCGCGCATTGACATCTGCCCCACAGGCAATCAAGAGTTCTATGGCCTCGGGTTGTTCGGGATAGGTAGCTTCATGTAGAGGAGTTAAACCGTTACGACAACGAACATTGACCCGAGCACCCTGCTCGATCAAAAGTTCGATCGCCTGACGTGCGGGTCGATGCGCTACTCGGCCGCAGCGGTCGATCGCGATGGCACCAGCACAGGCAAGACTGAGGGGCGTTTCGCCGTCGAGCGTGCGCGCGTTTACATTAGCTCCTGCTTCAATTAACAGGCGGAGCGGTTCTAAGCTCCCACGCAGCGTAGCTTCGTGCAACGGCGTGTAGTGAGTCAGATTTCGGACGTTGGTGCGAGCGCCCTGAACCAGCAGCCAACGAGTTATGTCAATGCGATTGCAGGCAACCGATAAGTGAAGAGGAGTATTGCGGTTGCTATCGATGGCCCAATCAACCCAGCGAGCCGGTTCGGGTAGCGAGATCGCAGCATCCAGATCGCCAGCTGAGATCGCTTGTTTGAGCCGTTCGGCCTGACGTTTGCGCTCTGGAGAAGCACAGCGAGCTATGCAGGCAGAAGTGAGGTCGTACCAGCGAGAAAGACATGCTTCGGCAAGTTCGTGCTGGAGGAGCGATCGTGCGGTAAGGTACGCAGTCCACAACTGATAACGCAGCGGGTGACGGCTGCGGAAATTGGAAGAATAGAGCAATACGGACCTGCCAGCGCGACCGCGCGGGTGAATGCATCACCGTCCTGAGTGTGCCCATCCTGCGGCCGCTTGCTGTCAAGCCCCTGTAGCAGATGCAACATTTTTCTTGCCTCGACCTGTGCCTGCCAGCTTGGCTTGGGTAGCATGGGGACGTGGCTGTCTGGTGACAGTGCGAGGAGTGAAAGATCGCTTTGCGAGCGGGCGCGACGGGTAAGGTATGCAAACAGATCCGCGAGTGGATATCGCGTCACAGCCTGCCTCGGTAAGTCACGGGAGCAGTCGGGTGCGGTGGCTGGTGCGAGTTCTAGCTGGCACCGGGTTTAGTGGTGTGGTGCTGTTGCTCGGATTTGCATGGGGGGCGCGGGCCTACGTTCGAGAGCAGTTATTACCAAACATCGAAGCGCAAATGGAGCGATCGCTCGGCCGCGATGTGGAACTGGGTACGTTGCGATTCGTGTTGCCCTGGCAGATTTCCGTCGGCCGCAGTCAGATTGAGGATTTGGCCGACATTCAAGCTATTCACATAGGAGTAGATGTTGGCGAACTGTGGCGATCGCGCGAGTTAGGCGTAGCCGTTAGGTTGGATCGACCCGACATTCAATTGACAGAAACGCGGGAGCAGGGGTGGATGCCGCTACCGCTTAATCTCAATGACAATCAGGCTAGCCCGCGCTTGCCGACAACAACAGTGGCCGTCACTCTACGCAATGGCAGGGTAACCGCTCGGCCTTTGGTGGGGGAAACGCGGGTGTTCGAGCGCGCGCGCGGTACGGGGCGTCTCATCTGGGGGCAAACCGATCGCGATCGCCGGGCTGATTTCGACCTCCAAACGGTTTTGGACGAGTCACCAGTCGAGTTGAACGGTCGCGTGCTCGTGCCTGAGCGACGAGTACAGCTCGCGATCGCGGGAGAGGCATTACCTGCAAATCTCCTCACTAGCATCGTGCCGAACCTGCCTCTAGCGGTCGCAGCTGGCGAAGCTGATGTCGAGCTGAAACTGGGCTGGCAACCGCAGCAGCCTCTCGAACTGGACGGCACCGTCCGCGCGCGCCAAGCCGCGATCGCGCTAAACGACGTTCCAGTCGAGCTGAATGACTTAGAATCGACCATCAGGCTTGAAGATCGCGTCGTACACTTTACCGAAGCAACAGGCACGTATCGCGATATTCCTTTTGCCGCGACGGGCACGATTAATTGGTCGGGAGGGGCGATTGTCTCCGAGTCGCCAACTGGAGAAACGCAGACAAACGAGCCTATTCCGGCTGGCTTCCAGCTTCAGGCACGGGTCGAGCGCGAACCCGTCAACACCTTGCTCGAACGTTTGGGAGTGAAAGCCCCGCTAGCGTTGGCCAGTCAAGCTGCAGCTAATGTGTCGATTTCGGGTCCTCTCAACCGCCCGCAGGTCTCAGGCAATCTGCGCGGCCTCACCCCGCTGGCGGTGGATGACGTGAGCACTCTTAATATTTACTCGGGTGATTTCGAGATCGAAGGCGCGCAAGTTGCCGTCCGCAATATTCAAGGTCGCCTCGCCGCCGGGAATGCCGGTACGGTGAATGGTGCAGGCATGATTGACTTGCGCGCTCCAACGCAAACGCAATTCCGGCTCGATCTGACCGGGGCTGATGCTAACGCTCTCGCTGCTGCATACGGAGCCAACCTACCTAAATCTGGCGGGACACTCTCGGCCCGCGCCACGGTCGATCTGGACACGAATACTCCCTTGGTTCGCAGCGACTGGCAACTTGCTGGCGGAGATGTGACTGGGCAAGGCCAGTTAGCCTTCCGCCAGGGCGATATTACCGTCTCGAACGTGCAACTCAATCTGGGTGGTGGTGTAGCGACGGGCTCATTCTTCTCACCAGCCCCGACCGGTGGACGCGATCGCCAATTTTCTGGGAACGTGCGAGCTCGCCAGATCGATACTGGCTTTTTTACTGCGGAGACCTCTGGCCCGATCGATGCCGATTTGGAGTTCTCTGGTAATGCGACTGACTTTAGTTTGGCTGCTCTACAGGCAGGTGGCCAAGTTGCACTTCCGGCCGGTATTGCCAACGCTCCAGGTCCGATCGCTGCCCGCGTGCAGTGGGACGGGCAAGCGGTCTCGATTATTGACGGTACTGCCCTCGACGGAGCCCGCATCAGCGGCCGTATTCCCTTCGATGTCGAGCGCTTGGCCGTTGGACCGTTGGATATTGACGTCACCATCTCGCAACTGCCTTTAGCTGACGTGCCCCAGTTACCATCCAACTTGCCTGCTAGCGGCATCATCAGTTTGACAGGACGTTTGAGTGGTCCGCCTGATGCCCTGCAATTTGACAGTCAGGTCGACCTCCAACAATTTCAGGCTGTGGGGTTTGCCTTTGCCGTTTTACAGGGGCCACTGCGCTGGCAACCAGGCGCTGATGGCGTGGATATTGACCTGCGCGAGCCCTCTGGTGCTGCTGATACAGGAGATCGCGTCGCCCTGCGCCTCAACTCCAATTTCTCACCTGTGTCTTTGACCGTTCGGCAAGGGGGCATTGAGGCAATCGGGCAGCGGGCTGAAGACAATCCTGACGAGTTTCTGGTGCAGTTGCAAAACGTTCCCCTCGCCCTAGCTGGAGCGATCGCGCCGGGAGAAATGGCGGGCACCGTCGATGGCAACGCGCGGATTAATCTCGCCACGCGAGCCGTGCAGGGACAGATTCAAGCAAACGAGCTGGCTTGGTCTGGATTGGAATTGCGCCGATTTCAAACGGGATTTGCCTTTGCCGATGGCAGCTTGAGCGTGGAAGACGGCGAAATCGCTTTTGCCAATAGTCTGTATCGTTTCGACGGGACAGCGACTCTGCCAGGAGATATTCCGCTTACTCTCGACCTGCGCGTACGCACCGAAAACGGCTCGCTGCAAGATTTAATCCAAACTCTGCACCTGCGCCAGTGGAGCGATTTGACTAGCGGGCAATTGTCTCCCCCCAGTACAAAGGCGGCCGACTTAACCGTGTCGCCACTCACCGTCTTGTCACGACCGCTCTACGAGCGCTTGGAGGCTTATAGTTCGGTATTGTCGGCGCAACGCTCCCGCAAAAACCGCAAACGGCGCGGTCAGGTACCTGAATTAGAGAACTTACAGGGGAATTTTGAGGCTGAGCTGCACGTCAGCGGCTCTCCGGCAAACCTGGCGGCAGGCTTTTCTCTCTCTGGTCGCGATTGGTCTCTCAATCCCTATCAGCTCAATACCGTATCGCTGCGCGGTTCGTATCGCGATGGTGAGCTTACCCTCGCCTCGCTGGACGCGACCCAAGGCGATCGCTCTGGCTCTTTCGCCGGTACCCTCGGTCTCCAGCGCCAGGAAGGCCAGCTAGAGATCAAACGGTTCCCGGTAGAAATCGTGAGTCGATTCCTGCCCGACCTGCCCGATTTCAGCGGCGACCTGGATGCAACCGCTACTATCGGCGGCAATCTGCAAGATCCGCAAGCTCGAGGTCAGCTTCAGCTCGTGGATGCCTTTCTCAACGGCGAACCCCTCGAAGAGGTAAGCAGCGCGTTCAACTATCGTCAGGGGCGGCTGGAAGTGGACGGCATGCTGTTGGCAACGGGCACAGAGCCGCTCTCGCTCCAGGGCAACATTCCTTACCGCTTACCGTTCGCAACTGTCACGGCACCGAGCGATCGCCTCGATCTCAAGGTGCGGGTCAAAAATGAAGGCTTAAAAATGCTCGACATCTTTACCGATGTCGCCAGCTGGGAAGCAGGCGCAGGTCTTCTCGACATAGCGATCGGTGGCACATTACAAGAACCGACCGTGCGCGGCAACTTGACGGTGTCTGATGGTGTCGTCACGGCGAAGGTTCTCCCCCAGCCCATTCAGCAACTAAACGGGAACATTGCCTTTGACCTCAATCGCTTGACTATTGACACCCTCAGCGGTCGTTTTAGCCAGGGTACTCTTTCAGCTACCGGCCAATTACCCATCAACTCGCGTGGAGCTCTTACCTCTGATACGCCGCTGACGCTCTCGCTGGCCGATGTCGAGCTGACGTTGCCCAACAACCTTTATTCTGGTGGGGTCAATGGTCGAGTTATCGTTACGGGGACGGCGTTACAGCCCGAGCTCGGAGGTCAGATCGAGTTGAGCAATGGCGATATTGACGTCGGCACTCGTAATGCCGCCAATGCCGATAGTCCAGATGCTCCTTCCGATCGTTCTGGTTGGCAACTCGCCCTCAACGATTTAACTCTCAGCCTCGGCAAAGCAATTCGTGTCAAACAAGGGCTGCTGTTTTCATTTACCGCTGCAGGCGATTTAGATATCGGCGGTACCCCGGACGATCTACAACCAGAGGGGACGATTAGGCTCGAACGCGGCCGACTCAATTTGGGCGCGGCTAGTTTTCGGCTCGATCGCTCCTTCGACAATACAGCAGTATTTTCACCCGACGCCGGCCTCGATCCACTGCTAAACGTGCGTGTCTTCACCCAGGCAACAGAGGTGTCGTCCGCGCCCAATAGCCCAACCGTCTTCGACGACAACCCCAGCGAGTTTGGCGGCCAACAGAACATCCGTATCCAAGCCACCGTAAGCGGTCGGGCTAGCGAACTCAATAACAGCACTGCAACTTCCAATATTGTCGAACTCACCAGTTCGCCTGCTCGTACCGAGGAAGAAATCTTCGCGCTGTTGGGCGCCAATGCGCTTGGCAATATCGGCGACGCGACGCTGACGGGTTTTGCCTTAGCGGCTCTGCAGTTTTCCATCCAAGACTCACTCGGAGACTTTTTCGGGCTCGACGAGTTGCGCATTAACTCTTTTGCCAACCCGGACGGCTCTGATTTCGGTCTCGGACTCGAAGCAGCCAAAGATCTCGGACGCGATTTGTCCGTCTCCCTACAGCGCACTTTCACGGACCCTGATGAAGATACCCGCTACAATCTCCGCTACCGAATTAACGACAGCTTACTCCTGCGCTCTGGTACCGATTTTCAAGGTGACAGTCAGGGTTCGATCGAATACGAGACGCGATTTTGAATACAGGTCCAAGAGCTTTTATTGATAACAAAATACGAGTTGCTTACGCAGAAATCCGGCTCGCCATGATTTTACGGGCTTGCTAGTAAAAAGCGAATGAATGGGCATCTTTAGAGTAAGTTCATAATGCTTGCCGCTGTCGATCTCCTACCGCTGTTCTACTGCTATCCGTCCTACCCATGCCTGCAATACCCGCCATGTCTGACGAGCTAAGCACCTACCGTCTTTTGGAACGATGTGCTGCGGGAGACAAAACCTTTCGCGATGCCGATCTCAGCGATCGCAACCTGAGCGGCTTTGATTTGTCCGATGCCGACCTCACGGGAGCTAATTTGAGCGGCGCGGACTTAAGGCGTACCAACCTTGCAGGTGCCGATCTCAGTCATAGCGATCTCCGAGGCACCAAGCTGCGAGATGCTAATCTTTCCCAAGCGTGGCTGCATCGCGCCCGTTGTGATCGCCACACGGATTTTGGCCCCAAGTTCGATTTGGCCAGCGCAGGCTATCAGATCGAACCCGACAGCGAAGCCGATATGAGACTCACACTCGTTTCAGGGACGTCTCAAGAGGGAAATCGTCCTGAGATTGCGCGTATACAAGAACCTCAGGCCGATTCTTCAGGCCAATCTGCGCCAACTGCTGTTTTTGCAGGCACCTCTAACTCGCCTCATCTCAGTCCCGAGTTGATTGCCGCATGCCAAACTGAATTAGCTGGCATCATTGGTCCGATGGCCAACTTGATTTGCCAGCAGACCTTAGCTCAATATCCTCAACTACAGTCGGCAGAGTTCGTCAAAATTCTCGCTCAATACATTCCCCAATCTCAGGCATCGGAAGCATTTCTGCGAAAATTCCTCTAACCAGTTGCGATCGCGATGCCGCTCATAGTGTCGCCTCGCCTGGTTTTAACATGCCTTCCCGCCCCATTTATTGCGATTGCCAAGCCACGACGCCGGTCGATCCGCTCGTACTGGAAACAATGTTGCCCTACTTCTCAGAGCACTTTGGCAATCCCAGCAGTCCCCACGCTTACGGTTGGGAAACCGAAGCCATCGTCGATACCGCTCGAGCCGCTATCTCCACTGCCATTCACGCTGACCCGAGCGAGATTGTATTTACCAGTGGAGCAACAGAGGCCAACAATCTCGCCATTAAAGGTATTGCCGAAACGTACTTACAGCGAGGCCGCCACCTCATTACCGTTGCGACAGAACACCGAGCCGTTCTCGAACCCATTCAGTATTTGGTTGGCTTAGGATTTGAGGCAACCGTGCTGTCGGTGAGCTCCGACGGTTTGTTAGAGCTCGATCATCTCGCAGATGCTCTGCGACCCGATACAATTCTGGTCTCGGTCATGGCGGCCAATAATGAAATAGGCGTTCTCCAATCGTTGCCAGCCATCGGAGCGCTCTTGCGCGATCGCTATCCCGCAGCAGCAAAGCCCTTCTTTCATACCGATGCTGCTCAAGCTCTCGGTCAGATTCCGCTGAACGTACATACCGCAGGCCTCGATTTGGTGTCGATGACCGCCCATAAAATTTACGGTCCCAAAGGGATCGGCGCGCTTTACGTCCGTCGTCGCTCCCCCCGCGTGCGTCTTGCACCTCAACTCCACGGCGGCGGTCAAGAACGCGATCGCCGTTCTGGTACTCTCAATCCGCCTCTCATTGTCGGCTTCGCAAAAGCGGTCGAACTTGCTCTAGAACGTCAGGAGCGAGATCGTCAACACTTGGTAGAGTTGCGATCGCATCTCTGGCAGGCGATCTCAAAAGCATTTCCCGAGGCTATGTTGAACGGAGCGTGGGAGCCGCGTTTGCCGGGAAATCTCAATGTCAGTTTTCCGGATGTCGACAGTGCAGTTCTTCTACGCGGATTGCGATCGACAGTCGCTGTTTCTTCGGGTTCGGCCTGTCGTTCTGCTTCAGAGCACCCTTCGCACGTTCTCACGGCCTTAGGGCGATCGGAAACGCTGGCCAGGTCTTCCCTACGGTTCGGATTGAGTCGCAATACGTCTCTAGAACAAGTCAATACTATTGCCACATGCCTGCTGGCTTGTGAAGCATGTCAACATTTGCGCGATCGAAGCGAACTTGTCATTGAAGCTTAGACGGCCTCAAACTCTTGCTCGTTAGTGCGAGTTTGCGAGTGCACTAGCCTTGAACCAAGTCAAAGATCTTGAACATGGGCAGATACATGGCAACAATAATGCAACCGACCATGCCGCCCAGAACGACAATCATCAAAGGCTCCATCAAGCTGGTTAGAGATTTGACAGATTCCTCGACTTCAAGCTCGTAGAAATCTGCCACTTTCACCAACATGGCATCAAGTTCGCCGGTCTCTTCCCCCACGCTAATCATTTGCACGGCCATAATGGGAAATACGTTGGCTTTCTCAATCGCGGGTGCAATCTGACCGCCTTCGGAGATCGCTTGACGAGATGAATCCACCGCATTGGCAATCACCCGATTTCCGGCCGTATCCCTCACAATTTCTAATGCTGTCAATACCGGAACGCCCGATCTTGATAGCGCCCCAAACGTACGGCAGAAACGAGCCACAGCTGTTTTCTTAATCAGATCGCCAAACAATGGCAGCTGTAGAGACACTGCGTCAATAGTCTCTCGCCCTGCAGGTGTCGAGTAGAATCTTTTAAAAACCCAAGCAGCCACCGCTAACACGACGAAGATACCGATGCTGTATGTTGGCGTTCTCAAAAATATGCTGATAGTCAAGAAGAACTGAGTAAATGCAGGTAATTCTCCTCCTAGCTCGTCATAGATGCCGCTGAAGACGGGCAGGATGAAAATCACCATACCCAAAAAGATTACGACAGCCAAAATGCCGACCACGACCGGATAAGTCATGGCAGACTTAATTTGTCTGGCTAACTTGTCCATGTCTTCTAGAAGCTTGGCCAGGCGGTTCAAAACCTCATCCAAAACTCCACCCACTTCACCAGCCTGAACCATACTGCAGTACAGTCCGTCAAAGGCATCGGAATATGGACGAATGGCATCAGAAAGATTTTTGCCTGCCTCCACATCTGACCGTACATTTGTCAAATATTTCTTCAGCTTGGGATTGGCAGTTTGTTCGGCCATGATATTGAGCGATCTCACCATAGACACACCGGCATTAATCAAAGCCGCAAATTGTCTGGAGAAAACTGCTTTATCGCGAGTATCGATCTTCGTGGTGGCAAATTGAAGCTGAGAAAAATCTAGGCTGAATCCCTTAGCTTCTTCAATTTCGCGCACAAACAAGCCGCTGCGTCGCATCCGCTGGCGAGCGGCATCAATATTGGGAGCCGTAATGGTGCGAGTGACGCTGCGGCCTGCTTGCAAGCCTTGAACTTTAAACTGTGGCATGACAGTTCCTCATCGTTTCATCCATACGACATCAGCAGGTTTAGCACTAACTACTGATTTACCGCCGTCCCCCTGCCATCGCAGGGCGTTTTTTCGCCATTCCTGGGCCAGCCTGAGGGCCACCCAGCAGACGTATCATTTCGTCCGGACGCGAGGTCTTTGACATGGCGCTATCAAAAGAAATCTTACCTTGGTGATAGAGATCGGACAGTACCTTCTCCAAGGTTTGCATGCCCATCTTCCCGCCGGTTTGAATGGCCGAGTAAATTTGCGAAGTCTTACCTTCGCGAATCAGGTTCGCGATCGCAGGCGTAACCAACATGAGTTCTTGCGCCAAACACCGACCAAATTCACCTGGTTTGACATTGAGACGCGGCACCAAACATTGAGCGAAAACTGCCACCAACGAGTTGGAAAGCTGGACGCGCACCTGCATTTGTTGCCCCGGAGGAAAGACATCGACCATCCGGTCGACCGTCTGAGAAGCAGAAGAAGTGTGCAAGGTTGCAAACACTAAGTGACCCGTTTCAGCTGCGGTAATAGCAAGCTGAATCGTTTCTAAGTCCCGCAGTTCGCCCACCAGAATCACGTCCGGATCCTCGCGCATCGCTGCCTTGAGAGCATTAGCAAAACTGCGCGTGTCTTCGCCCAATTGACGCTGATGAATCACACTTTTAATCGGAGCGTAAACGTACTCAATCGGATCCTCGACCGTCAGAATGTGCTCCGCTCGGTTCTGATTAATGTAATTAATCATCGAAGCCAATGTCGTCGACTTACCCGAACCCGTCGGCCCGGTCACCAGTACCAAACCGCGGGGACGGTTGGCAGTTTCTTTTACGACAGCCGGTAACCCCAAGACATCGATATCGGGAATTTCGGCGGCCAATGCTCGTAATGCAGCCGCGTATGTACCGCGATCTTTGTAAACATTGACGCGAAAGCGACCGATACCGCGCACGCCGTACGAGCAATCCAGCTCCCAGTTTTGTTCCAAAGACTTGCGCTGATTATTGTTCAGCATACTGAAGATAAGGCGCTGAACTTCATCCGGCTTCATCGGTTCGTGCTCGGTGGGCTGCAGGTGACCGCTAACGCGAATGTAGGGAGGCAAACCGGCAGACAAATGCAAATCCGAACCACCCATTTGGACGGTGAGTTCGAGTAAGTCTTCGATCATCATGGGTGGACAGTCTCCATTACAAATGCTGGGACGAAGTCGGCAATCGTAGATAGCTCTACTTAAATCGGACGATCTGACTTCATCGGTCAGACCGAGTTCGCTCAAATCCTAAAATCGCGGCGTGAGGCAATAAGGACAATCCATCCAGTCGAGTTGTAATTCTGCACCACAGCTCTTGCACGACGAGATGCTCTTACTGCGCTGCTTGAGCTCGCTCTCAAGTCCTTGATCGGTCAAAGTAACGCGATTGACTTCTTCAAGAGTGGTCAATCCCTGCTTAACCAGCTCTAGGCTGTAGGCCAACAGCGTTTTCATGCCCGATTCGACCGCAGCCTCTTTAATCGCTTCAGTGGGAGCTTCCTTGTTGATAAGTTCGGCAATGTCGTCATTCATGCGCATGAATTCATAGACGCCGACGCGGCCTTTATAACCCACACCACTGCATTTGGGACAGATCTGTTGGCCCATGGCCTTGCGCTGCTCGATCTCTTTAGGCGGTAGCGTATTGGCCTTGTAAAAGGTAATGTCATCCGCCGAGCCGGAAGCAACTAACCCGTAGTAGCCCAGTTCTTCCGGAGTGGGGTGATAGGGAATGCGACATTCACTACACACCCGTCGCATCAGTCTCTGGGCGAGGACGCCCAATAATGAGCTGGAAATCATGAAGGGTTCAATGCCCATTTCAGTCAGACGGGCGATCGCTCCTGGCGCATCATTTGTGTGTAGCGTAGTCAGGACCAAGTGACCGGTTAGCGACGCTTCAATGGCAGTTTTTGCCGTCTCAAGGTCGCGAGTCTCGCCTACCAGAATCACGTCTGGATCTTGGCGGAGGAAGGCTCGCAGAATCATGGCAAAGTCCATGCCTTTTTCGCGAATCACCTGTACCTGGGTAATCCCCGGTAGCGAATATTCAATCGGATCCTCTGCTGTACTAATGTTGATGTCCGGGTCGTTGCGCTCTGAGAGAGCTGAGTAGAGTGTCGTGGTTTTACCCGACCCCGTCGGCCCCGTCACCAAAATCAATCCAAACGGTCTGGCCACCATCTCTTTCACGCCTAAGAGCGTCTCGGGATCGGTGATGAGTTTGTCGAGACCGAGCTGCGTGGCTGAGTTGTCGAGAATTCGCAGTACGATTTTCTCGCCATAGCGACTGGGTAACGTACTGACGCGAAAGTCAACTTTACGTCCTTTGAAAACCCGACGAATGCGCCCGTCTTGAGGCATGCGGCGCTCGGCAATATCGAGATCGGAGATGATTTTGAAACGGGCCGTCAACGCTGGAATAATTTTTAGAGGTAGGTCGTCAAAGGCTTTCTGCAAAACGCCATCTTTGCGAAAGCGGATACGCAAATGGGTTTCTTGAGGTTCGACATGAATATCCGACGTCCCTTCCTGTAGCGCCTTGACTAATATCTGGTTAGCAAGCTTGATAACCGGAGCATCTTCGGCAGAGCGAGCCTGCTGCTCCAAGGACATGCCGGCCAGAGCGTCTTCATCAGGACCGTCTTCGAGACCTTCGAGGTCGAGATCGTCAATTTTGCCGGTAACGACGACTTCTTGTTCGGCAACGGCCTGTTTGGACAAGACCTCCGCCTGAATATCCAAGCACCTTGCAGTCAGGGCCTGCATGTCGCTTGGCGTGATGACCAAACGTTTGAGTTGGAAACCTTGAGATTGCAAGCGGCGATTGATATCGTCCAGGGCTCTCAAGTTTTCCGGTTCCACCATGGCAATGGACACCACGTTGCCCTCTTGCCCTACGGGTAACAAGCGGTAGCGGCTGCAAATATCAATCGGCAACAGCGTTTCGAGTAGTTGAGATACTTGCTCGATATCAACTGGATCGAGCTCGATATCGAGGGTAGGAATACCGTGCAGAATCTTAAGTTCGAAGAGTTCCTGCCGCTTGTAGAGTCGCTGGAGTTCAGGAGGGAGGGCATTACCCGTAATTTCTTCGATGACAACGGCGAGAGATTTTCCCGTTTCGCGGTGAGTCTCAAATGCAGACTGTAATTGGGCGTCGCTCGCAATGCCCATTTGTACGAGCTTGCGGCCAAAAGGAGAAATGCTAGTTTGGCTGACTACCAGTGCCCGACGGTTGGAAGAAGTCTGTGTCATACGAAGCCGGTGTAAAGCTGTGCGTAGTGTGCCCAACTTCATATTAGATGGCGACAGCGGGAATGAAATTAATTCCACTCGTAGTTCAAACCAGGCGCAATAGTGCTTGGCTAAGCTGCTTGCCACTAAGCTCCAACCAGGGTTTACGACGATCGCCCGTGCGAAACCGTTGGTGTTCAGTTACGTTTCTTTCCTTATTTTCTCCATTGATTGAGCTTGCTTGACTGACGCGATCGCTTGGCAAGAAAGCCATGAAGTTTATCAGTTTGACGAGATTGGAGCAGTCTCGGCTCCTCTAAGGTAAACGTGGAAGGTACTTGCAATTGGGTAGGAGCAGATGCCTGGCTACGTGCGGTTAGTGACGTTCGTTATTCTGCTCGGAATTTTCGTCGGGCTCATGGCGTGGGGCATTCAGTCTTTTCTAGATTTGTATTACGCTGTGCGATCTCCTTGGCTGGGGGGCATCTTAGTCGGCCTGGCCATCGCCTTGCTCGCAACGTTCGCGATCGCGGCGTTCTACTATCTTTTTTTGTTCGGAAGACGTTCTGCATCGAAATCAAGCGTACGAACTCCCATGCGAACCGCGTTGCCCCAAAATGCAGCCGAAAAAAACACTGCGACGCACGACAATCTTGAAGATGCAGCGCAGCACATTCAAAACATTGAAGACCGGGTCGCGCGTGAGGGCCTGGCCGCTCAATCAGCGGCGATCGCGCGCGACTTAGCTCAGCCGCGGCTCAAAATTACGTTCTACGGTACTGGGTCGGCCGGAAAAACGTCTCTGATTAGCGCGTTGTTGGGTAAACCCATCGGTGCAGTGGGTGCAACCATCGGTTCGACTGAAACTGGCGCACTCTATAACTGGCAGCTCGAAGGCATCCGCACGCCCATCGATTTAATTGACAGTCCGGGGCTACTGGAAATGGGCAAGGCGGGCGCAGATCGGCACGCAGCAGCGCAACAGCTGGCGAGATCGTCAGATCTACTCGTGTTTGTTTTAGATAGCGACCTGCGGCAATCAGAATATGAACCGCTTATCGAGTTGGCGCAAGCGGGCAAGCGCGCCCTTGTGGTGCTGAGCAAAGTCGATCGGTTGATCGACATCGATCGCGAGGCAATCTTGGCTCAACTGCGCGAGCGCGTCCGCGACGTCATTGCACCTGAAGATGTCTTGCCGGTGGCAGCCAATCCCGACCCTATCCAGCTTGACGGAGTAACGATCCAGCCCGACCCCGATATTGCTACCGTGCGCCAACGCATGCATGCCATTTTGCTAGCCGAGGGGCGCTCGTTGCTGCTGGACAATGCGTTATGGAGATCGCGCCAACTGGGTGAGGAAGTGCGCCACGTTCTGGACGAGCAGGCAGAAAAAGCCGCTGAGCGCGTGGTCGATCGCTATGCCTGGATCGTAACGGCTGCCGTATTTGCCAACCCTCTGCCAGTGGTGGATTTACTCGCAACGGCCGCCATCAACGCGCAAATGGTGGTGGCATTGGGACGCGTCTACGGTTGCCAACTCAATATCAAGCAGGGCCGCGAGCTGGCGGCGTCGCTAGCGAAAACGCTGGCTGGCTTGGGATTGGTGGAAGGCAGCGTCCAGCTCGCAACCGGAGTGATGGAAGCCATGCTGGAAGTGACGATAGTCGGGTTTTTCGTGACGGCCCCCATCCAAGCCGCTAGTGCTGGGCATCTGACTCGCATTGCCGGACGGAGCTTCATCACCTATTTCAAGCACGATCGCCAGTGGGGCGAGGGCGGTATTCAAGCTGTGGTCGGAGAACAGGCTCAGAAAGCGCGCCAGGATCGGTGGATGTCAGGCATTGCAAGTGAGGTGATGCGCCGCTTCGTGAATGCGGACAAATCCTCACAGCCATAAAAGAAATAAGTGAGAAATATCAAAATCGCGTTTTGAATAGCAGGGTGCGAGTAGTGCTGAGTCGTATCAGCCAAAGGCTAGCGATCGCGGCCGTGAATGTGATACATGTTGTGGTCGATCGCCAGTCTGACTGGCACAGCAACCGGATGGTTGCTGCAAGCATCTCAACTATCCAGTGCCCAGACCGAGCGACGCTCTATCGGGCGGGGGGTGAGATGTCAGGTGCAATCTGTCGTGCAAAGTTTTGGGTTTGAGATCGTGTTGAAGATTCGAGGTTGGCAACGAGCCAAAACGTTAATTTCCCGCCTGCGGCTGCGTCGTTGGGCGATTGCCTTTTTGTTGGGTGCGACCTGCTGGTTGACAGTATCGTTGCCGCTGACTGCTACAGCCAAAGACTTGCCCCCCAAACTCGTGGAACTGCAGGCGCAAGTAGACGACATGCAAGCCTTGATTGACCGGCGCGACTGGTTAGAGCTGATCAACTACATCCACGGGCCTATGGGGATGACGCGGCTCAATTTATTGCAGATTGCTTACGACGCTTCCGCAGAGTTGCAGGGGTCAATTCGCGATCGGGCAAAAGCTATTTCCGGACTCTTGAATCGTATGGACGTAGCCGCTACCGAGTACGACACTCCCTCGGTGGAGAAAGCGCAGCGAGACTTCGCCGCTGCCGTAAATGCTATTGCTCTCGAACTCGAATAGTGCTTGCCTTTGCAAAGTTTTGTAACTTACTATAAGAGAGTGAGGGGTAGGTGCAGAATTTCATGGCACTGTCTCTCTGCACGTCTTATGCAAGCCGCAACGCACTACTCCTGGAGGATATTCCATGTCGAACCCTAACGTGACCGAACCTAAATTCGGCTTCAACGATTATTCCGAGCGTTTGAACGGTCGGGCAGCCATGATCGGCTTTCTGTTGGCTCTAGTGATCGAGGCGGCAACTGGACAAGGCGTGGTTGCTTGGCTGGGCTTGATGTAACTGCTAGCTGCATTTAGCACTTCAACATGTTTTTCATATAGAGTTTGAGTTCATTTGGTACCCCGCTGACGTCAGTATTTGCTGGCGCAGCGGGTTATTCTTTGGCAGTATCCGAAGTGATCGGCAGTAACTTTGCGATCGCATCCGAACAAGGGGAGATGGGGGGATGGAGCAAACACCTGTAGCGCAGGCTCCGATAGAAAATTCAGCTTGGTGGCAACGATGGGGCGGCAGCATGTTGTCATTACTGGCGATCGCAATTTTGACCGCTGGAATTGCTGGATTGGCTCCGCTCGGACTGCTACCGTTCGTTGCTGCGCTGGTGCTCTCGGCCGCGGCAGGATACGCTGTCGTTCCCCTACTGCGCTGGTGGAAAACCGGGCAAATCATGCGCGAAGATGGTCCAAAAGGGCATTTGAGTAAGGCTGGCACGCCGACCATGGGCGGCATATTTTTTGTTCCCGTCGGGTTGCTGGTGGCCCTATGGTGGACGCAAGCATCTCCAGTTGTGATGGGTGCAAGTGCGATCTCTCTGGCCTGCGGGTTCATCGGCTGGCTAGACGACTACCAAGTGATTCGAGCCAAGTCAAACAAGGGTCTGTCAGCTCGCCTGCGATTATTCTTGCAGTGTGCAATTGGAGCGGCTGCTTGCTGGATATTTGCCCACACTGGCTTGTTGACTTCAGATTTAAATTTGCCTGGCCTGGCACTATTGCCGTTGGGTTGGCTCTTTTGGCCGCTGGCGATCTTTGCGCTTGTTGGCTCGAACAATGCCGTGAATTTAACCGACGGTCTGGATGGATTAGCCGCCGGAACGGTGGCGATTGCCTTGCTCGGCCTGGGACTCCTCCTCGCTCCAACTCAACCGGCGCTGGCGGTCCTTGCCTTCGCGCTTTGCGGCAGTTGTGCAGGCTTCCTCGTCCACAACCGCAATCCTGCCCGTACCTTTATGGGCGATACAGGCTCTCTCGCCCTCGGTGGAGCCGTAGCCGCGATCGCAATTCTGGGGAACTGTTTGTGGGCTCTGGCCGTAATGGGAGGTGTCTTTGTAACTGAAGCACTATCAGTGATGGCTCAGGTCGGTTATTTTAAGTACACCAAGCGTCAAACTGGAGAAGGACAACGTTTGCTGCGCATGGCACCGTTGCACCATCATCTGGAACTCGGCGGCTGGCCCGAGTTGAAGGTAGTTGCTGCACTGTACGCAGTGGGCTTTGGCTTGGCATTAAGCGGTTATATCCTCAGCCATCTATAGTCGCTATTTATCTCAAATAGCTGGGTAAAGTAAAATGGCGAAGACAGGTCGCGTAACAGTACGAGTGTTTTATCAAAGCATCACTCACCGCCGTCAAGGTATCAGCAGATAAGCGATCCTGGCGGTGACGTAGTTGCTACGCTATGTTGACGACACGTATGACTGTTCTTATAATGGATGGTCTCTTACTGTGCTGGTGCGACCTGTCTAGAGAGACGCATGACTCAATTAATGCATTTGGCTTCCGCTCATACTCTCCCCGATCTTGTGGAGATTCAGCGGAAGAGTTTTTTATGGTTTTTGAGCGAAGGGTTTGAAGAAGAACTGCTCAGCTTTTCCCCGATTGCCGATTACACCGGAAAACTCGAGCTTCACTTTCTGCCTGATTTTCGCCTCGGCGAGTCTCATAAGGGATACAAGGTTCACCCTCCCCGCTACGATGCCGACGAAGCTAAGCGACGAGATGCCACCTACCAAGCCCAAATTCGCGTTCCTACTCGTCTGATTAATAAAGAAACAGGCGAAATTAAGGATATGGACGTGTTTATCGGCGACTTACCGCTGATGACCGATCGCGGCACGTTTATTATCAACGGGGCCGAACGCGTCATTGTCAATCAAATCGTTCGCAGTCCCGGTGTCTACTATAAAGAAGAGATTGATAAGAACGGGCGACGCACCTACAACGCTAGTCTGATTCCCAATCGCGGTGCGTGGCTGAAATTTGAGACCGACAAGAACGACTTAGTGTGGGTGCGGATTGATAAAACCCGCAAGCTTTCGGCCGCCGTTCTGCTCAAAGCGCTCGGACTCAGTGACGCTGAAATTGCTGACGGTTTACGCCATCCCGAATACTTTCAGAAATCCGTCGAGAAAGAAGGCCAGCTAACTGAAGAAGAAGCATTGATGGAGCTGTATCGCAAGTTACGACCCGGCGAACCTCCCACGGTTTCTGGCGGTCAGCAATTGCTCGAATCTCGCTTTTTCGACCCCAAACGATATGACTTGGGCAAAGTCGGACGTTACAAACTCAATCGCAAGCTCAATCGCAATGTTCCCGATACCATGCGGGTGCTCACCCACGACGATATCTTGGGCGCGATCGACTACTTGATTAACCTGGAATACGACATCGGTCATATCGACGATATCGACCATTTGGGCAATCGTCGCGTGCGATCGGTGGGCGAGCTGCTGCAAAACCAGGTTCGCGTCGGTCTCAATCGCCTCGAGCGCATCATCCGCGAGCGCATGACGGTGTCCGAGTCGGATAGCTTGACCCCAGCAGCACTGGTGAATCCCAAGCCCCTAGTAGCAGCTATTAAAGAATTTTTCGGCTCCAGCCAGCTGTCACAATTCATGGATCAAACTAATCCTTTGGCCGAACTGACTCACAAACGTCGGTTATCAGCCTTGGGACCTGGCGGTCTCAGTCGCGAACGCGCTGGATTTGCCGTGCGCGACATTCACCCCAGCCACTACGGCCGCATCTGCCCAATTGAGACGCCAGAAGGTCCGAATGCTGGTTTAATAGGTTCTTTGGCTACTCACGCTCGCATCAACCAGTACGGTTTTATCGAAAGTCCGTATTACCGTGTCGAAAACGGAGTAGTGCGCAAAGACTTGGCCCCCGTGTATTTAACGGCGGATGAGGAAGACGAGTATCGCGTTGCTCCAGGAGACATTCCACTCACTGAAGACTTCCGCATTGCCGGCGACCTCGTACCAGTACGCTATCGGCAAGAATTTGGCACGGCCCATCCTGACGAAGTGCATTACGTGCAAGTGTCCCCCGTGCAGGTCATTTCAGTGGCTACATCACTGATTCCGTTTTTAGAGCACGACGATGCCAACCGCGCTCTCATGGGCGCAAACATGCAACGTCAAGCCGTACCTTTACTCAAACCCGAGCGCCCGTTGGTAGGCACGGGACTGGAAACTCAAGCGGCCCGTGATTCCGGCATGGTGGTAGTTTGCCGAGCTGATGGTGTAGTGGAGCGCGTTACGTCCCGCGAGATTATTATTCAAGCCGATGACTCGACGCATCCCACTATCTACACGCTGCAGAAATACCAACGTTCTAATCAAGATACCTGTCTCAACCAACGCCCTATTGTGGAACCGGGCGAACGAGTTGTAGCCGGCCAGGTGCTGGCAGACGGGTCTTCTACTGAAGGTGGGGAATTGGCACTCGGCCAAAATATTCTCGTAGCTTACATGCCCTGGGAAGGCTACAACTACGAGGATGCCATCCTGTTGAGCGAGCGCTTAGTTTACGACGATGTGTTCACCTCGGTTCACATTGAAAAGCACGAGATTGAAGCACGTCAGACCAAACTCGGCCCGGAAGAAATTACGCGGGAAATTCCCAATGTCAGCGAAGACAGCCTGCGCAACTTGGACGAGCAAGGCATCGTGCGCGTCGGTGCCTGGGTGGAATCGGGAGATATTCTCGTAGGCAAAGTGACTCCTAAAGGGGAGTCCGATCAGCCCCCAGAAGAAAAGCTCCTGCGAGCCATCTTTGGCGAGAAGGCGCGGGACGTTCGCGATAACTCCCTGCGCGTCCCGAATGGGGAGAAAGGTCGCGTCGTAGATGTTCGAGTATTCACGCGCGAACAGGGCGACGAGCTGCCCCCTGGAGCCAATATGGTCGTACGAGTGTATATCGCACTCAAACGCAAAATCCAAGTTGGAGACAAGATTGCGGGACGGCACGGTAACAAGGGCATCATCTCGCGCATCCTCCCGAGTGAAGACATGCCCTATTTACCAGATGGAACGCCGATAGATATTGTCCTCAATCCACTGGGCGTGCCATCTCGGATGAATGTCGGTCAGGTGTTTGAATGTCTGTTGGGCTGGGCTGCCAGCAATTTGGGCGTGCGGTTCAAGCTCATGCCGTTTGACGAGATGCACGGTGAAGAAGCTTCACGCGAAACGGTTGGAGCCAAACTCATCGAGGCTCGCGAGCAGAAGAGTGCTGACTGGGTTTATGCTGATTCGGGGCCATACGCGGGTAAAATGCAGCTTTATGACGGTCGTACTGGTGAGTTATTCGACCAACCCGTTACCGTCGGCAAAGCTTACATTCTCAAGTTGGTTCACTTAGTCGATGAGAAGATTCACGCTCGGTCGACAGGACCTTACTCTTTGGTGACGCAACAGCCACTTGGCGGTAAAGCTCAACAGGGCGGTCAGCGGTTTGGCGAGATGGAAGTGTGGGCACTTGAGGCATTTGGCGCAGCGTACACCCTACAGGAATTGCTCACAGTGAAGTCGGATGACATGATCGGTCGCAATGAGGCTCTCAATGCGATCGTCAAAGGTCGCCCGATTCCGCGACCGGGAACTCCTGAGTCCTTCAAGGTGTTGGTGCGCGAGCTGCAGTCATTGGGCCTTGACGTGTCAGTCCACAAGATCCAAGCCGAAGCGGACGGAACGTCTCAGGATATCGAAATTGACCTGATGGCTGATACTGGCCAGCGGCGCGCGCCGTCTCGGCCTACTTACGAGTCAGTCTCGCCAGAAGATTTGCAGCAACAGCCCGCTGCTGTAGGTGGCAATGGCGGAGCACCTGCGACTTTTACAGTCGGAGAGCGATCGAGTGATATTGAGGAAGAGGTCTGAGCGTAAGGCATTGCGTCGGAGGCGACATAGAGCAAGTTTCGTCACGCGTCTCCGACGTCCAGTGCTGTCTCACAAACCCTGTCTTTAGGGTCTTTACAGTCGAACTACTCATTCATCACACCACGCAACTGGATTCATTTTTCGGGATCGGCCATGACAAAACTCGAACAGCGATTTGACTATGTCAAGATCAGCTTGGCTTCGCCAGAGCGAATTATGGATTGGGGGCAACGCACTCTGCCCAACGGTCAAACTGTTGGCGAGGTCACCAAACCCGAGACAATTAATTACCGTACCCTCAAGCCCGAAATGGACGGGCTATTTTGCGAGCGCATTTTTGGGCCGGCAAAAGATTGGGAATGTCATTGCGGTAAATACAAGCGAGTACGTCATCGCGGTATTGTTTGCGAGCGTTGTGGCGTTGAGGTAACCGAATCTCGGGTACGACGCCATCGCATGGGGTACATCGATCTGGCGGCACCAGTAGCTCATGTCTGGTATCTCAAGGGAATTCCTAGCTACATGGCGACGTTGCTCGACATGCCTCTGCGAGATGTCGAGCAGGTGGTGTATTTCAATGCTTATGTCGTGATCGACCCGGGAAATGCAGAGAATCTAAGTTATAAGCAACTATTGACGGAAGATCAATTTCTAGAAATTGAGGACCAGCTATTTGAAGAAGGCTCCGATCTTCAACTCGGGCCTGACTGGGCCACAATCGGAGCTGAAGCTATTCAGCGGCTCTTGCAAGATATTAATTTGGAAGAAGAGGCTGAAAAGCTGCGGGAAGAAATCGCTACTTCACGCGGTCAGAAACGAGCCAAGTTGATCAAACGATTGCGGGTGGTCGACAATTTTGTTGCGACAGAATCGCGGCCTGAATGGATGATTTTGGAAGCAATTCCGGTGATTCCCCCCGACTTGCGACCGATGGTACAGCTGGATGGCGGGCGGTTTGCAACCTCAGACTTAAATGATTTATACCGGCGAGTGATCAACCGTAATAATCGTCTGGCTCGTCTACAGGAAATTCTGGCTCCAGAGATCATCGTCCGTAATGAAAAACGGATGTTGCAGGAGGCTGTAGATGCGCTGATCGACAACGGTCGGCGCGGTCGTACGGTTATGGGAGCCAATAATCGGCCACTCAAGTCCCTCTCAGACATTATCGAGGGTAAACAAGGCCGTTTTCGGCAAAATCTGCTCGGCAAGCGGGTGGATTATTCGGGGCGTTCGGTAATTGTGGTCGGTCCGAAGCTGAAAATGCACCAGTGCGGTCTGCCGAAAGAAATGGCGATCGAATTATTTCAGCCCTTTGTAATTCATAAACTCATCAAACGCGGCTTGGTGAACAACATCAAAGCAGCAAAGAAAATGATTGTCACCAATGACCCAGCCATTTGGGACGTGTTGGAAGAAGTGATTGACGGCCACCCCGTGATGCTGAATCGCGCGCCAACGCTTCACCGTTTGGGCATTCAGGCTTTTGAGCCCATCTTGGTAGAAGGTCGTGCAATCCAACTACACCCCCTCGTGTGCCCGGCTTTTAATGCGGACTTTGATGGCGATCAGATGGCCGTTCACGTGCCGCTATCGCTGGAAGCACAAGCGGAAGCACGATTGTTGATGCTGGCGTCAAACAATATTCTTTCACCGGCAACGGGAACGCCGATTGTAACGCCTAGCCAGGATATGGTTTTGGGTTGCTACTATCTAACGGCTGAGAATCCCAAACGTCAGAAAGGAGGAGGTAAGTATTTTGGTAGTTTTGAGGACGTGTTGATCGCTTACGAACAGCGCGCCATCGACCTACATGCCTGGATCTGGGTGCGATATGACGGTGCTGTGGATGCTAGTGATATGGCTCCCGAAAGCGTTACCGAAGAACCTGGCGGTACGACTTTAAAAGTATACGGGGATCGACGCGTACGTGAAGATACCTCTGGCCAGGTCATATCTCAATACATTCGAACGACACCCGGTCGTATCATCTTCAATCAAGTCATTCAAGATGTTTTAGCCGCGTAGTCGCTTGGGAGATTGCCCCCGTGAGTAGCAGTCTTTGTCGTGCTGCCCGCAAAAGGCGATCGCCCAGTCGCGTTTTGATATTCCGATATTCTCCGTCTCCGCACCATCGTCGTTGGCAGTACGAGTAACCATGTCACAACAGCAGCACGTTTCCTCCGAACGGCCCGTCTTTCGTAACCATCGCATTGATAAGCGAGGTCTGAAAAAATTAATTGCTTGGTCATTTGCCAACTACGGTACGGCTCGCACCGCTCAACTGGCCGATCGACTTAAAGACTTAGGATTCAAGTACGCTACGCGAGCAGGCGTTTCCATTAGCGTCGACGACTTACAGGTTCCGCCGCGCAAGAAGGAATTGCTCGCGCGGGCAGAAACGGCGATCGAGAGCGCTCAGGAGCGGTTTACGCGCGGCGAAATCACCGAAATTGAGCGCTATCAAAAGGTGATTGATACCTGGAACCAAACCAACGACGACATCAAAAATGAGATGTTGTCGAATTTCGAGCAGAATAATCCTCTGAACTCGGTCTACATGATGTCGATTTCGGGGGCGCGGGGCAACATCTCCCAGGTACGCCAGTTAGTGGGTATGCGCGGGCTGATGGCCAATCCGCGAGGTGAAATTATTGACCTGCCCATTAAAACTAACTTCCGCGAAGGCTTAACTGTCACCGAGTACATTATCTCGTCGTACGGCGCTCGTAAGGGTTTGGTTGACACAGCGCTACGAACAGCTGATTCTGGCTATTTGACGCGTCGACTGGTGGACGTATCGCAAGATGTGATTGTCCGCGATCACGACTGCGGTACGTCAGAAGGAATCCTGCTGGGAGCGCTGACCGACTCGGAGAAAGCCATCATTCCGCTCAAGGATCGCTTGGTCGGTCGGGTCGTGGCTGCTGATGTCTGCCATCCTGAAACGGGAGAGGTCATCATTCCCCGCAACGGCGAGATCGATCCTGCTGCAGTCAGTGCCATTACGGCTGCGAATGTAGAGCAACTGTTGGTGCGATCGCCGTTAACCTGTGAAGCTCAACGCTCGGTCTGTCGAATGTGTTACGGCTGGAGTCTGGCCCATTCGCATCTGGTGGAAACGGGTGAGGCCGTTGGGATTATTGCCGCTCAGTCAATTGGCGAGCCAGGAACGCAACTGACCATGCGAACGTTCCATACGGGTGGCGTATTTACGGGTGAGATTGCTCAACAGCTGCGTGCGCCTTTTGCCGGTAAGGTCAGTTTTCCAAAATCATTGCGGGCTCGAGCCATGCGCACGCGTCACGGCGATGAAGCCTTGCAAGTAGAAGTTGCGAATGAACTCGTGCTTGCAGGTGATGGCAAAAAACAACAAGTCTTTTCGCTCACGCCAGGTTCGACCGTCATGGTCAAGGATGGAGCTACTGTCGCAGTTGACGACATCATTGCGGAAGTAGCCATGACCGGCAAGACAGCGCGTAAGAGTACGGAAAAAGCGCAGAAAGACGTAGCCACCGATCTGGCTGGTGTGGTGCTATTCGATGACTTACCGTTTGAAGAACGTACTGACCGTCAGGGTAACGTCAGTTACGTGGCTCAGCGACAAGGCATTATTTGGGTGATGTCGAGTGAAGTTTACAACCTGTTACCCGGTGCCGAGCCCGTGGTTAAAAACGGCGATCGCATTGATGCCGGCGACGTCATTGCCGAGACGGCCCTTATTACCGAACATGGCGGTATGGTGCGGCTGCCCGAGCAGCTCGATAGCAAGGGCGGGCGAGAGGTCGAAATCATCACGGCTTCTGTCGTTCTCGACCGCGCGGCCGTGCATGTCGAATCGCATCAAGGCCGCGAGCAATATTTACTCGAAACGGGCAAGGGGCAAACCTTTGTCCTGCGCGCTACACCTGGCACCAAGGTGGGTAATAACGAGGTCGTGGCCGAGCTGATTGAAAGCGATTTCCGCACGCAAACCGGCGGGTTAGTGAAGTTCGCTGGCGTAGAAGTTGCCAAACGTGGTAAAGCCAAGCAGGGATATGAGGTGACGCAAGGCGGCACGCTGCTATGGATCCCTGAGGAATCGCACGAGGTGAATAAAGATATCTCGTTGCTCAATGTGGAGGACGGCCAGTACGTCGAAGCTGGCACTGAAATCGTCAAGGATATCTTTTGCCAGAATAACGGCGTGGTCGAGGTGGTGCAGAAAAACGACATTCTGCGCGAAATCATCGTCAAACCCGGCAATTTACATCTGATTGACAGTCCGACCGATGTCAAGGCCACGGACGGGGCACTCGTGCAGCCCGGTGAAGAAATACTGACCGGAGTGAACGCAACGGAGCTGTCCTACGTGGAGATGGCAGATACGACAGAAGGCCCGGCGATTGTCGTCCGACCGGTAGTCGAATTTCACATACCAGACGAGCCGTCCGTTCCCAGCCAAGAATCTGCGAACGAAGCCGGGCGGGCGATCGCCCTCCGCGCTGTTCAGCGGCTGCCGTTTAAAGATGGCGAGCGGGTCAAGTCCATCGGTGGTGTCGAGCTACTCAAAACCCAACTCGTCTTGCAAATCGACACCGAAGCGCCGCAACTGAAGGCCGATATCGAGTTGGTAACCGATGCCACTGACGACAACATCCACCGCCTGCAGTTGGTGATTTTGGAAACACTGCTGGTGCGGCGCGATATGGAAGCCGACCTAACTCAAGGGGCCACGAACACGCGCCTGATGGTAGCGGAAGGCGATGAAATCGAGCCTGGAGCGGTTGTGGCTAGGACGGAAATCCTGGCAAAGCATTCCGGTACCATTCATGGTTTGCGCTCGGATGCAGACATCATTCGCCGGATTTCGATTGTTACCGATGACGATTGCGCCACGATTGCGGCAGGTGACACCAAGGGAGTGCAGTCTGGAGCCTTAGTTCGGGCAGGAGACGCTCTCGGTAACGGCAATCGCGTCACTGAGTCCGGTCAGGTAGTAGCGATCGACGGCGATCTCCTCACGATACGCCTGGGCCGACCTTACCTAGTTTCCGGCGGTGCCGTTTTGCAGGTAGGCGATGGCGACTTAGTTCAGCGGGGAGATAATTTGGCCCTGCTGGTGTTCGAGCGCGCCCGCACGGGGGACATCATTCAAGGTTTGCCGCGCATTGAAGAGCTGCTGGAAGCCCGCAAGCCCAAAGAGATGTGCGTGGTAGCCAGTCGCCCCGGAACTGCCCAGGTAACGCGTGATGGCGACCAGTTCGATATCAAGGTGGTCGAAAGTGACGGCACCATCACTGACTATCCTCTCCTACCTGGTCAAGGCCCAATCGTGCTGGACGGTCAGGAAGTAGAGGTCGGCGAACCCCTAACTGACGGCCCCTCTAACCCCCACGAGCTGCTGGAAGTCTTCTTCGAGTACTACAGAGGGGAAGTCGGCATGGATCGCGCCGCTCAGATCGCGTTCCAGCACGTACAGCAGTTCTTCGTTAATGAAGTCCAGGGCGTATATCGCTCGCAGGGCGTAGATATTGCCGACAAGCACATCGAGGTGATCGTGCGGCAAATGACCTCAAAGGTGCGTGTCGACGACGGTGGCGACACCATCTTGCTGCCCGGCGAACTTGTCGACATGAACGAGATCAAAAAAACGAACTCGACCATGGCGATCGCCGGCCGCGCGCCAGCAGAATACACGCCCGTTTTGTTGGGTATTACCAAGGCCAGTCTCAATACCGATAGCTTCATCTCAGCAGCTAGTTTCCAAGAGACCACGCGGGTGCTCACTGAAGCTGCTATTGAAGGGAAATCAGACTGGTTGCGCGGTCTCAAAGAGAACGTAATTATCGGTCGTTTGATTCCGGCGGGTACGGGCTTCAATACCTACGAGTACGAGGATGACGGGGCAGACGACGCGATCTCCCTTGAAGAGGAGGCCGTCAAAACACCTACCTACAGCGTTGGCAACGCAGCTATTTTGGCTGACGACGACGAACAACTAGTAGACGACCGTACGGCCAAGGAAGCTATCCTGCGCAGCGAACAGCACAATCACCTGCTAGCTGACGAAGATTGAGTCTCGCTCAGCGAAATCGCACTTGCTTACCGTCCCCTACCGAGCAATCGGTAGGGGACGATGTATCTAGAGCTTTAAAGATGGAGAACGAGAGCGTTAGCGAGCTCCACTGGCAGCCATCAGAATAAAGCTACCTCCACAGCAACGATTGCCTTTTCAAGACATCTCAAAGTTCTGTAGCTCTTGACAACTACGATGGACTCCAGCCGGGGCAGAGATTCTATTTGTCAAACCGAAGCGTCAAATGTGATACATACTATTTCAATCGTTTAAGACGCGCTTAATGATTTAATAGGAGCTACGTAACATCCCTATCAAACGCATCTTGCCATCAAGGTGGCTCCTTGGAAACACGTTATTGGAGAGGATTCAATGCCCGCCGTTAGCACTGCTGAAGAACTACTCGAACAATATGCCGCCGGAGAGCGAGATTTCCGCAAGTCCAATTTACGCGGCGCGAATTTAGCCCGAGCCAGATTGTGGTATGTCAATCTGCGAGGAGCTGATTTAACCGAAGCCGACCTGAGGGGAGTAGACTTCCGGCGTTCCAACATGATGGATACTACTTTGGCTAATGCCAATTTACAGGGGGCAAGTTTACGGCGTACCAATTTTGCTAGAGCTAATTTACAGGGAGCGAACTTAGAACGCACCGATCTAAGTGCCGGAGCTGACTTTAGCACTGCCGATTTGTCGGGAGCTAAGTTCATCGGTGCGACTTACAATGCTTACACCAAGTTTCCGTCGGGCTTCGATCCGGTTGCTCAAGGTTTATTTTGAATCACCAGAAGCGAGCCGCAATGGATGAGAAGAACATTCATCATGCGGTTTGGGAAGGCTGTCTCGAAACGTATGTTTTCTCCATCAAGTCATTGAATTAAGTGATTGGCAACAGCAGTGGTTCTTGACGTTTTAGTTTGGACATGAAATCGCGAACTGTGACAGGACGCTGGATAGCTCAAATATCCTATGCAGAAACTGTCAAGCTGCGATCGGGGTTGCGGGTCGCAAAATCTTTCCCTCAGGCCAAACTCAGGTAGCTGACCTGCTAACAATGACGTTATCGCCATCTCTGCAATCACGCCGGATTTGCTTGCGGGCTATTGTGAAATGCACACAACTACTGAAAGATGTTTTTTGGCGCGACTGGGTGCGATTTGTCTAGATTGGCGACTTCCCCTCAATGTGTTGTTTTGGCCTCTTGCAAAATCTTTATTGCGGATTATTCCTGGACATTTCTTGGAAATATGCAGGTACAGACTCTCTCAATCGCACCCGGTTGATATCGTGCCAATCTCAGCGATGTGCGAGCTAAACACGATATATAACGAGATTGTTAAGTTCCTGCTCGGGGGGACTTCGATCGATCGGCGTCGATTGCATGCATCGTTGGTTTCGCATCTCTCTCATCGATTTGTTGTCTGCGCTGGATACTGACTGTGACACATGTTTGGCTAAGCACGAGTTGGCTCATTCCACTTTATTCGCTTGCAGGTATACTCCTCAGTCTGCTTTGGTCTCCGAGCTCCATCAGGCGCACGGGGCCGCGTCCGGCTGGCTATCTTAACCTGCTGACGTCGTTTGTCGCTTTCGGCCACAGCTTAGCAGGTCTGTTCGAGAGTTGGGGGCAGCCCGCGGTGCATCTGGAATGGCAGTGGGTGCAGGTCGCTGGGCTGCAAATCACCATTCCGTTCGAGTTCTCAGCTCTGTCTTTGGGAGCAGCAACTTTAGTTACCGGCCTCAATCTTCTCGTCCAAATTTATTCGATGGGTTACCTCGAAATGGATTGGGGCTGGGCTCGTTTTTTTGCATTGTTAGCGATCTTTGAATCGGGAATGTCCGCGCTCGTGCTGATAGACTCGGTCTTCGTTAGCTACATGCTGCTAGAGATCCTGACACTTGGAACCTATTTGATTGTCGGGTATTGGTTCAATCAATCCCTGGTCGTTACCGGTGCTCGCGATGCCTTTTTGACAAAACGCGTTGGCGATTTGGTGCTGTTGATGGCTGTGATTGCGCTGTATCCGATTGCCGGGACGTGGAACTACAGCGAACTCGCCGAATGGGCTCCTCAGGCAGCACTTTCTCCAACTGTGGCTACGCTCTTGGGGGTCGGTCTAATTTTTGGACCGATGAGTAAATGCGCTCAGTTCCCGCTACACCTTTGGCTGGACGAAGCGATGGAAGGACCGCTACCCACCTCCATTTTGCGGAACGCAACGGTGGTGCCAGTGGGGGCGTGGGTCATGGTGAAGCTGGTACCGGTGCTCTCACTATCGCCTTTCGTCCTGAACATGGCGATCGCGATCGGTACTATCACCGCCGTTGGCGGCAGTCTCATTGCCTGTGCCCAAGTTGATGTTAAGCGGGTGCTGTCGTATTTGGTAAGTGCCTACATGGGATTGGTCTTCGTGGCAGTGGGGGTCGAGCAAGATGGAATTGCGTTTTTCCTTTTGTTTACTTACTCTCTGGCCATGGCTACCCTTTTCTCGGCAGCAGGCTCGGTGGTTTTGACTTGCATCACCCAAGATTTAACCCAGGTCGGCGGATTGTGGTCGCGTCGGCCGATCACAGCCATTTCGTTTTTGCTGGGCGCCATCGGTTTTGTCGCTATGCCTCCTCTGGGGGGATTCTGGCCGATGCGGACGCTTCTCGAAATCTTCTGGGAAGACGGCAACTGGGCTCTAGTTGGATTGATTCTGGTCGTCAACGGCATTATGGCGTTTAGTTTGTTGCGAGTGTTTGGCCTCACCTTCGCGGGGCCGCGGCAGATGATGAGCGATCGCGCTCCCGAACCCATGTGGCTGGTTGTGCTGCCCATGGTAGCGATGGCCGCGTTGACGCTGCACGTTCCGATCGCGTTAGATTCTCTGGCTCTGCTGTCGCTGTGGCAGCTGGCTTTCAACGTCGTCGGGGTCGCACTGATGGTGTCGAGCTTGGCGGGTGGAATTTTGGCCTTTTGGCTCTATAGCGATCGCGAGCGATATCAGCCCCAATCTATCCTCCCGGCTAAGGTGGTGGACTTGCTAGCGAATGATTTCTACACGCCAACACTCTACAAAAATACGGTGGTGTTTGCTGTGGCAGCAGCGTCAGTCGTGGGCGATTGGCTGGATCGCTTCGTGGTGGACGGGCTTGTGAACGTCGTCGGTTTGGCCTCAGTGGCGGGTGGCGAAACTCTGAAATATTCCAGCTCGGGGCGCTCGCAGTCATACTTACTCGTCATTGCACTCGGCGGATTTGCCGTCGGCCTTGTCGCTAGCTGGATTTACATTCTTCAGTTCGGCGGTTAGAACCCCTATTTCTTCTCGCTTTCGCATTGCATTTCGTTTTGTCTTCGGGACGTTTCCTCCATGCTCAGCGTTCTCATCTGGCTTCCGGCACTTGGCGCTCTGCTCGTGGCGATCGCCCCTCTCAATTCCCCGCAGGCTCGCCGCGCGGCGCTGTGGGTTTCAGGTCTAGCGATGCTGTGGTCGGTATGGTTGTTCGTGCAGTTCGACCTCAGTGACTTCGGGTTTCAAATGACCGAAAAGCGGGCTTGGCTGCCTCTTCTCGGTCTCGATTACGAGCTGGGCTTAGATGGGCTGGCGTTGCTGATGACGGCGATGAACAGTTTCCTCACCTGGATTGCCATCTACAGCAGTTCTCCAGAAATGGAACGCCCGCGCTTCTTTCATTGCATGATGCTGATTACGAGCAGCGCCACGGCTGGGGCATTCCTGGCCCAGAACTTCTTGCTGTTTGTCCTGCTCTACGAGGTTGAACTTATCCCGCTTTATCTGCTGGTATCGATATGGGGCGGCGAGAAACGCACGTACGCGGCAACGAAATTCCTGCTCTACACGGCTGTCTCGGGAATTTTGTTGTTGATCGCTTGCTTCGGTACGTTTTTGCTGAGTGGCTCGTCAGATTTCAGCTACAGCTCTCTCATCGAAGCGGATATCCCATTCCGAGGTCAACTGCTTCTGTCTCTCGTCATGCTTGTCGGCTTCGGGATCAAGATTCCCCTCATTCCCTTGCACACCTGGCTGCCAGATACCTACGTTGCCGCGTCGACTCCCGTTGCGATTGTCCTGGGTGGCGTGCTCGCGAAACTCGGCACCTACGGTTTGCTGCGCTTCAACTTCAGCTTAATGCCGGACGGATGGCACGCGATCGCTCCCGTCCTCGCCATCTTCGCCACAATTTCTGTGCTGTACGGCTCAGTAGTGGCAATCGCGCAGCAGGATATCAAGCGTATGGTGGCTTATAGCTCGATTGCTCATATGGGGTACATTCTGTTGGGCATGGCGGCAGGAACGCCCCTCAGTTTGGCCGGCAGTATTGCATTGATGGTGTCCCACGGTTTGATTTTGGGCATTCTGTTCAACCTGGTCGGAATTGTCGAATCTAAAGTGGGAACGCGGGAGTTGAACGTCTTAAATGGACTGATGAACCCGATCCGCGGCCTGCCACTGACCAGCGCCATGCTCGTTCTTGGAGGCATGGCGAGTGCTGGAATCCCTGGCTTGGTGAACTTTATGACAGAATTTATCGTTTTTCAGGGTAGCTACCGGGCATTTCCCGTTCCGACATTGATTTGCGTGATTGGAACGGGTTTGACAGCAGTTTACTTCGTTATCCTGCTCAATCGCACCTGTTTTGGACGCTTAGACAGTCAGACGGCGTATTTCCCAAAAGTCACATTTGGTGAAAAGCTCCCTGCTCTGACCTTGGCTGCCTTCATCATTGTTCTGGGAGTGCAACCGAACTGGCTGCTCCGCTGGAGCGAACCCTCTCCGCTATCCACGATCGCTGCCTCTGTAAGCCAAGCACCTGCTCCCGTCAGCGAACCCTTGGCGTTCTATGCCCAGAGCGATCGCTAATCTTTACTCGTCCCCATTCGATTTCGCCGATTTCGAGCTAAGCCGATGACTGCAACGACTCTCGACAAGCCCACGCTCCCCCCTTCGTCTCACGAGTTTGCCGACGTGATCCATCGGCTTGAAGCTGGGGGATCGATGCTGCCGGATACGCCGGAAAATCTGAAGCAGATTATCGGTATCTACAAGGCGTATGCCGTGCCGATGGATTTCTACTGGCGCGATCTGCTCTACATCGGCGAGCGCGTCTTTTTGAATCCACTTCCAGCGTTCAAATATTTCATTTCCAAAGACTATCTCCAGCGCCAAAACACCTACGCTGGCGACACATCAACCCTGCGGATTTGGCGCGGGCGCGGGGAAGCTCATCCTGAGCTGATGGAATTTATGGAAAAGGGCGAGCTGGGCATGAAGTTGCCCAAGCTACTCCATCACCTCTGGCACGATCGCGTCAATATGGAATTTGCCGAAGCCTGCATGCGAGCGATGTTTTGGCATGGCGATATCAATCCCCGATTCAACGACTATTTGTACAGCGAAGCGTATGTAGAAGCGAGCGATCGCGCGATCCGCGCCTATTTCAAGCGCAATCCGCTCATGCTCGGTCTCTACAAGCTTTTCCCCGACATGTTTATCGAGAAAGCGCGACAGGCTTCTTACTACGCCAATTTGGGATTGTTTTGGGAAGTGATGGCCGCCGTCTTTTTTGAGATGTCGGATATTTACGACGAAGGAGGATTTAAGTCCGTTCCAGATGCGATGGATTACTTGGTCAACGGCATTTTTGCAGTAGCCGGTCGTCCAATTTACCATCACGTCTACATCGGAGACGAATGCTTCGAACTGATTCCCAAATCAGCAGGGTTCACTTGGCTTTATGAGGCGGCATTGCCTTATGTTGAAGCGATTTTCTATCGCACCTCTCCATTTCGCGGCACGAAGTCGTACAACGCTCAGGCCGGACAAGTGCCTGCTGATCAAAAGGATTTTCACTATGGCATTCTCTACGCTGACGTGTTTCCCGTAGGTAGCGCTGGCATTCCCCCCACGCTCTTAATGCAAGACATGCTGCACTTCTTACCGCAGTACTTGGTTGATTACTACCACCAGCACTGTCGCAGCGAAGACGATATGCTCATCCAATTGGGCATTACCTTCCAGCGCTCCATGTACAACGTTACGTCCGCCGTGATTCAAGCCTTGCGAACGGCACTGCTCTATCCTTTGGATGACTTGAACCCCGAGCATTTGAAAGCAAACCGCGAATTTTTCGAGGCGCAAATGGATCGGTTAACGCGATCGGAAGCTCGGTTGCGGGATATCCAACGACAAAGCTACCGCTAGGGGTAAACTAAGGTGTCAACAATCGTCGATATTGCCGTCAGCAATGATAACTTTCAGACTCTCGTTACCGCAGTAAAAGTGGCCGATTTAGTTGAAGCCCTACAATCTCCCGGCCCTTTCACGGTTTTTGCTCCTATCGATGCAGCCTTTGCCAAACTGCCTCCTAATACGGTGAATAATCTAGTTCAAAACCCACCACAGCTCGCTCGCATTCTGAAATTTCACGTCGTGGCTGGGCTTTGGAATAAAGCTGAACTAGCTACTGTAGACAGTCTCACTTCCTTAGAAGGTTCCCCCATTCCGGTGCGGGTGCAAGACGATTTATTTGAAGTGAAAAATGCAACGGCGATCGCCTCGGACATCGAAGCTTCAAACGGTATCATCCATGTCATCGATACAGTGATACTGATGGGATAACCTAGCCGCACGTCCAGCAAGCTGGGTAAACTATTTGTTTATTTCCAGAATGCACAAGTGTTGAACAATACTAAAAACTCGAATATTTCCTTAATCACCCATCAAGATATAGATACAATAGATTTATCTAAGCAGCATCATATGTTCTCTAACTTTCCCCAGCTCATCAAGCAGCATCTCAGTCATTTGCCTCAAAATGACTATCCAGTACTCAACTCGTTTCTATTTGCATCATGCTGGCTTCATTTTGTCCTTGACCAAAGCCAGACAAGCATGAGAGATGTCTTCAGGCGCTTAAATAATCGCGGCATTGATATCGATATATCTACGTTCTCAAAAGCCAGCAAGACCCGAAGCCCTAGGCTGCTGTCGGATTTATTTTGGGACTTGAAGAATACACTGAAGAGTCGGCATGAAGTCGGCCAGGATGAACTGATTCTTTTTCCATTAGATTCAACGATTATCACACTTACAAGTAAGGGCACCTCGATTAATTGACTATCTAAGCCAGATGCCAGATCATCAGATATCACTTACTGAGGCATAAAGTGATGAGTCAGAAAGGTTTTTGGGATTGGGAAGAGCGCCATCAAAAGCTGAGTCATAAAAAGCCTTTACTGGATAGGCTCAATGAAATCGTTCCTTGGGACGAATTTCGTCCACTACTCGAAAGGATTCATCAAAAGGAACGCAAAAGTCAGGCAGGCCGCAAGCCCATTGATGTTATCTTGATGTTTAAGTTATTGTTGCTACAAAAATTCTATAATATTAGCGATGAGTCATTAGAGTATCAGGTTAATGACCGACTATCGTTCATGAAATTCTTAGGTTTAGGTATTGAAGACACTATACCTGATGCGACTACAGTGTGGTCCTTCCGAGAGAAGTTAATGAAACTAGGCTTGATTAGAGAACTATTTGATAAGTTTGATGATTATCTAATTCTAGAGGGCTATGAGGCTAAAGAAGGACAGATTGTAGATGCTACTCTCATTCCCGTTCCGCTCCAGAGGAACAGCCGGAAAGAGAATGAGAAGCTTCGTAAGGGTGAGATTCCAGAGGAATGGGAGGAAAAGCCTCATAAGCTCTCCCAGAAAGACCTTGAGGCTCTTTGGGTCAAGAAGAATGTACAGAATCATTTTGGGTATAAGAATCATATCAGCGTCGATGTAAAGTATGGGTTAGTTCGTCAATATC
>JBCBVC010000014.1:0-44908 GCA_039817845.1 Cyanobacteria bacterium J06642_2 | reverse complement strand
AAGGCGTGAATAGGGGCAACCGCAATTTGCTCGACCAGTTGCGTAGTGCCACGTATATAGATAGTGCCAAACAGCAGTTAAATATTTTTCGAGAAAGTCATTGGCTTTATAGTCTGGGCTTGTTGTTGTCACCAGAGTTATCTGCAGAGTTATTTGCCTCGGTTTGTATTATGGAGCGAGTTCGTAAGTGAAGAATATGAGCTGAGTCGAACGTGTCAGACTGCTTCTCGTCCCTATCCGCTTCCCCCAGCGATCGCCAGGCTCGCGATCTGCTCTACGATGCCATTCCTGCTCCCGTCGGTCTCAAACAACAGCGGGTTCGCAACCACGTCAATCCGTTTCACCTGCAGTACCAAACACCAGCTCCGACGCCTCACTGGGAACAAACCTACGCCCGCCTGCAGCAACGGTTCCATCTCGATATTGGCTCCGGTACGGGTCGCTTTGCTCTCGCGTTGGCAGAACGCCATCCGGAATGGAATGTTTTGGGAATAGAAATTCGGCAACCGTTGGTAGAACGAGCCAACGCCTGGGTGCAGAAATTGCAGCTCGACAACGTACATTTCGTATCCGCGCATGCCACTGTAACTTTGCCTCACCTGTTTGCACCTGGCGAACTCGCACGCGTCAGCATTCAGTTCCCCGACCCGTGGTTCAAAAAGCGACATCACAAGCGGCGAGTGGTACAGCCGGAATTAGTCGCGCTGTTGGCTTGCCTGATGCAACCGGGCGCGGCGCTCTTCCTGCAATCAGATATTGAAGATGTAGCTGTCGAAATGGAAGCGCGATTTGTGGAATGCTCTGCCTTTCATAATCCTTCAGGCCCACATGCGGCGATCGCTAGCAATCCTCTCGGGGTGGCTACTCACCGCGAATTGAGCTGTGCGACGCAGAATTTGCCTGTATATCGGTATTGGTTAGAGCGACGGGAGGATTGCTAGTGGCACGGCTCGACTCAGAACCACTTGAGACTGTTCGAGGCTCCCGCCTTGTTGCCGAATCACTGCACAAGGCGCGATTGCATGTCAACCCTTCTCTGCCCGTTGCTTCGCAGCTCGATCTGACAACGCAACGTGCTTGGGTCGAAGTCGATTTGGCCGCCATTCGCCATAACGTGCGCGTCCTGCGCGCTCTCCTCCAGCCAGGCACTCAATTGTGGGCAGTTGTGAAAGCCAATGCTTACGGTCACGGTGCTGTTCCCGTCTCGCGGGCTGCTATTGCTGCTGGCGCGAGCGGCTTGTGCGTTGCCACGCTCCCAGAGGGCTTGGAGTTGAGACAGGCCTGCATCGAGATTCCCATTTTGATTCTAGGGCCGTTGAATACCGCTCCTGAAATTGAGCTGGCAGTAGCTCATGAGCTCGAGCTGACAGTAACGACGGAAGATGCGATCGCGCTGTGCGAACGCGTGGGAGTTACGCTGCAACGTCCCATTCCCATACATCTCAATGTCGATACCGGCATGACCCGCCTCGGCATTTCCCCAGAGCGCGCCGCACCTTGCTGGCATCGAATGATCTCATCCCCCGATCTCGAAGCTCGCAGCCTCTATTCTCACTTCGCGACAGCAGACGAACTCGACCATCCTGCTATTCAGGAGCAAAGCGATCGCTTCGCCAGTATTGTGCGGGAGCTGCGCGATCGGGATTTTCCTGCACCTACCTTGCACCTGGCGAATTCCGCCGCTGCTTTGGCTGGCTCGCAGTGGCATTATCATTTGGTGCGGGTCGGCTTAGCACTATACGGTTACGCACCTGCTCCTCATCTGAGTACGGGTGGAGCGTTGCGACCCGCCATGAGCGTCAAAGCTCGGATCGCCCAGCTCAAAACTTCACCCGCTGGAATAGGGGTTAGTTACGGTCATCGCTATGTCACTACCTCTCAACAGCGACTAGCTACTGTCGCGATCGGTTATGCCGACGGCGTGCCTCGCTGCCTGTCAGGCCGACTGCGCAGCTGCGTTAGTGACTATCCGGTGCAGCAAGTCGGGACCATTACGATGGACCAAACACTTTGGGATGCTAGCCAAGTTCCCATCGATAATGTCGCGATCGGCATGCCCATTGCGATTCTCAACCCCGACTACTCGGCCCAGCATTGGGCCGACCTAGCTGGTACGATTCCCTACGAAATTCTGTGCGGCTTTTCAGCGCGACTGCCTCGCTACTACGTCGACAGCGAGAAAGAGACTCAATCAAGCGGCGAGTTCATCTGACAAACTCCATCCGCCAAGTCTTCGGCCTCCGGCCTGCACTTTTACTTCACAGCCAGAGCGCCAAGCCGACAAAAGATGTTAGCGGGCTGCAACAGCAGCTTCTTCAGCAATCAGAGCACGCAGACTGGGAAACAGGAAATGATTCTCCTCAACATACTGAGCACCAAACAATCCTTTCTCAGCCCAGAAGTAGCGGTCAACCGTATGTTCGTTGCGACGGACTAGCAGCAGCGCAGGTGGAGCCACATTTTTCGTTTGAATAAACTTTCGCGCCGCCGTAACGGGCTTATCTTCTCCACTATCCAAGCTGAACTGAGGAATCAACTCCAGAATCTTGCGCCCTTCCAACCGCCGACGGCTTTTGCGCTTTCTTCGTCTGGCCAAAGGATACCTCCCGCTATTTGGTTAGAGTACAACGGAGCATTCGACTTCAGACCACCCTATCTGTGTCATGTGATACACGAGCCCCATAGAGTCTAGCGAGTTTAGCCGAAATTTACAAGCCGCCATTATCATTTTGTGACAAAAAAATGCTTAAACTTAAGCTTGTTTTAATGCGGTAATCGCGTGCAACTGAACTTAAAGGCAGTGGTTCGGGAGCCCCATGTAGCATACCTGGCCTTTTCAAAAACCGACACGGGTAAATCTACTCATTTACCGTCTCCTACCCGCTAGGTGAGGCATGGGTATTCTGCTAATTCAAGCTGGCAAGACTAATATGCGCTCGCAGCAGAAAGCCTTTACTGCTGTCGTTCTTGGCCGGCAATGACAGGATACGTAGCTTGAAATTCAAGCGGTCCTTCTGGGCCGAGGGCGTCGAGCTGCACGTGCACTTCATGAAATCCGGGTTGTAAGCGCATGCCACTGAGTTGCAGGGTCATGCTGTCAGCCGTAACGGTCTGTTTACTGGCTACAACTTGAGAGGCATCAATCACTGCCCCTGTTGCTCCTGCCGCTAGCGATCGCGCCTGAGCGGAGATGTCGCGCCCGTCCAGAACTACTGTTGGGGAGCGCCAGTCCCAGGGCAGCGTTGCCCACGTGTAGCCGCTGATGTCTAACGTGATGTCAATTGCTGCGTTTGTACTTGAAAGGCGCGTTCCCGAAGGCGGATCGAATTGTATCGAAGGTCGCGACTGGGCTCGCGCCACCGCAAACGGCAGGACGAGCACGGCTGACAGCGCAGTCAAAGACCATAAGGTGGCAGACTTACCCCGCGTTGCGAATGTAGAAATTGGCGAGCGGGAATTTGAACCAGTTGGGATGCTAGATCTCATCGTACGTAGACGTACCCTCACCTATGAGGGTGGCACATGCTTGACAACTTTGCCGACTTTGCGCCATCAAGCACTAGCAGCAAACGGTTCGTCGAGTGGCACTTCCAGAGCGTCAATCACTTTGCTCCAAAAATTCATAAATCCAATCAGTGCAGTGAGTTCGACGATATCTTCATCGGCAAACGCTGCTTTGAGCCGATCGAAAAACTCGTCACTGACCATCATGGCCGGAACGGTGATGCGTTCGGCATACTCGATCGCCAGCTTTTCTTCTGGTGAAAGAACTTGGCTCGTTCGGGCTTTAGTAACATCTGCAATTTTGGCATCCGTCGCACCGTGTTTTTGGGCCTGCAAGGTGTGATAGGGCACGCAGTAATGACGGCAGCCATTGATTTGAGAAATACGGATGCTGACCAGCTCTTTAAGTTCTTCAGAGAGGTTGGGATTCTCTGCGTGAATGGCTCCATAAAGAGTCATCACAGCGCGCATGAGCTGAGGTTTATAGGCTAGCGTTCGTAAAGGATTGAGAGCCGTACCGTAAGCTTTTTCGAGGCTGTCATAAACCTTCTGAACCTGCTTATCGGCGTCGGCCTTTTCGAGGGGAGCAATCCGCATGGGTATCTCGAGATGTGACAGCGCTCGTGTACTCTACCGCATTTTGGGCTTGGTTCTATCGGTTGCAGGGCTTCACAGCACCGCAGTCCCCACCGTCATAGCGCCCCAACCAAATAAGCCATCCACAAGTAGCGTACTCAACACCGCACCGCTGAACGCCCACCAGTATAGCGATCGCCGCGATGGAGAGACCGAAGCATAATGCAAGCCCATTAATCCCACCGACAACAGCAAACAGCCCAGCAGTATGGCACAGATGAGACTTCGCAACGACTGCATCTGTACGAGCGCCGAGTTGAGCGTAACGGCTGCGTCAATCGGCAGGTCGTGCATCTGGGCTAACATTACGCCGCGCCAGTGCGGCAGCAGCCCCACCGTGTGAATGTAGAGGTCGGTAATTGCCGTACCGAAGAGCGAACCGAGAAAGAAATAGTTACCGACACGAGCAAACCCGCGCCACAAGCCCCACACAGCCAGGGGTAACGCGATCGCCTCTACGGGCATATGCCACAAAGGTTCAGTCCTCAGCCAACCCCAATACAACGAACCCGCTAGCCACGTCAACGAGAAGCCGTACAGTAAACTGCCGTAAATCTGCCATTTTGGCTGAGACATGAGGTACAGGCTACCAGCCAACCAACCCAAGGTGGCTGCCAAGCTTACCCACGGAGCCGAACGTACTAGTGGAGCCTGAGCAAACACGGGCACCGACACCAGAAACGCCGACCACAGTAAAATAGTCCAGCCAGATACCAAGATAGGCACTTCGACTGCAGGGGCGCACTTACGTGCGAAAGAAGAAGTAAATGATGACAAGAGCTTCTTAAATGAGGAACAATGAATGCAGTTAACTTAAGTTAACATTCTTTGTTTCGCTATGCCCCCCAGGGGGATAACGTCACTGAGGCCTATTTTAGGTCAACTCGATGACTGTGAGGCTTGAAAGTAGCGGAATTCTTGCAACGATGGATAACTTTTTGCGGCGATCGCGTTGATTTTCATGACTTCTCCAACAGCTCCTTTAACTCAGTCAACAGCATCTTCAAGCGAAACCGAGAGTAGCCCTCGGCTTCCAGCCGTGTGGAGCTGGCGGGGTTGGGATATGCCCTACATCGCGGCAGGCGACCTCGATGCTGAGGCTGTGGTGCTCGTGCACGGATTTGGCGGCTGCATCGGACATTGGCGCAAAAATGTCGATGTTTTGGCCGAACGCTATCGGGTTTATGCCATCGATTTGCTGGGATTCGGCGCTGCCCCCAAACCCCAAATGTCCTACACTTTCGAGCTGTGGGGAGAGCAATTAAGCGATTTTTGCCAGCAGGTGGTTAAGAAGCCATCGACCCTGGTGGGCAACTCAATCGGAGTCATCGTGACGCTACAGGCAGCAGTAACAACTCCTGAAATTGCTGCGAGTACGGTTGCCATCAATTGTTCGCTGCGCTTGCTGCACGAGCGCAAACGCGATCGCCTCTCCCCCGTGCAACGCTGGGGAACGCCTCTCGTTCAAGCCTTGTTGAATGTAAAACCTATCGGTCGTGCCTTTTTCCAGCAAATTGCCCGTCCTCAAGCCCTGCGCAACATTCTGCACCAGGCCTACGTTCGCCCAGAAGCCGTTACGGACGAACTGGTCGAAATTCTGTTAAAACCCGCTCGCGACCCTGGAGCTGCGGACGTGTTTGTTGCGTTCATCAGCTACGCTAGTGGCCCTCTGGCCGAAGACTTATTGCCACAACTTACTCGTCCTGCCCTCATCATTTGGGGAGAAGACGATCCGTGGGAACCTCTAAATTTAGCGCGATCGCTTGCTTGCTTGCCTCAAGTGCGGGACTTTATCACCGTACCCAATGCCGGTCATTGTCCGATGGACGAGGCCCCTGACGAAGTCAACGCAATTTTATTGGAGTGGCTCGATCGCTTGCCCGCCAAGATCGACAGCATTACAACTCTGTCATCACAGCGATAGTTACGCAGCAGCGGGCTGTTGTTAGACCGTCAAACGCGTGCCATCGACTAAGATGCTGCGGTAAGTTTGGAAACAAAGATTGCGGTGATAAGGCGTTGGAGCAGCAAAACATGAGCGAGACCGGGCAGCCCGAGCCTCCCTCCGAGGCCACACCGTCGCAGTCTCCCGCGGCGCGCGCGCCTCAGTCTCGGCAATCACCTGCGACCTCTGCTGAACTGCCCGCTTTTGCCTCTGTTCCGACTACGCGACGGAATGTTCCTCCCTTAACGCCAAGTCTGCCATTACCCCAAGTCGAAGCCTCCGAGCTAGCTGCCCGCCTGAAGGCGGCTTCAGTATCTACTAACAGCCCAGCATCTACCGAGCCATTATCCATTCCCCCCAAATTGCCCGAATTTGTCATTCACTCGCAGCCACAACGGCCACCAAAAGCGGCGAAATCGAAACGCGGTTTACGGGTGAAGCGGCTTGCCGTCTTTGGTATTGGTTTAGGACTCTTAGCAGGTACATTCGCGCGGGGACGCGATCGCGCTGATGCAACCCAGGACGCTGCAGCAACAGGTCGTCCCGCCACTGCGGTTGCTACCGTCATGCCCGCACCAACCCCGCCTCCACCGCCCGAATTGAAGCTGGAGACCAAAGCAGAAATCGGCGATTTGCAGCAGCGCTTGCAGGCGCTCGCGGCTGAGACCGATAATTTACGTTTAGGCGCTGTGCTGTACGATGTCGATAGCGGCGCTCACGCCAGTATTTCCAAAGACGAAACGTTTCCAACGGCCAGTACGATCAAAGTCCCAATTTTGGTCGCCATTTTTGAGGCGGTCGATGAGGGCCGCATCCAGCTTGACGAAACGTTAACCCTTCGCCAAGACTTGATTGCCAGCGGTTCGGGCACGCTGCAATCTCAATCCGTTGGTACGACCATTTCCGTGTTGGAAGCCGCAACGCTCGCCATCTCGATTAGCGATAATACTGCCACCAACTTACTGATCGATCGCCTTGGTGGCATCGAGCTTCTCAATCAACGCTTTCACAGTTGGGGCATGGCGCACACCCGTTTGGTGGCGCTGCTACCGGATTTGGGGGGCACGAATGTCACTTCCCCTGTAGACCTGACACTCCTACTCGAACAAATTGAAAAAGGAGCGCTGCTCAGTCGGCGCAGTCGCGATCGCCTTTTAGACATCATGCGTCGCACCCAAAACGACTCGCTCTTGCCCCAGGGCTTGGGTCCGCAGGCGCGGATTGCCCACAAAACCGGCAACATTCGCGCGCTCGTCGGCGACATGGGAATTATCGATTTGCCCAATGGTCGGCGCTACATTGCAGCGGTGATGGTGCAACGAGCTACTCCCAACGACCCGGCCGCAGAACGCCTCATCCAGCAGGTGTCGCAAACGGCCCGCGATTACTGGACGCAGTAGGTTCTAACCTTCCGGTGACACGAGTGTTTGTCCTGACTCTTCATCAAAGAAATAAAGCTTGTGGGGGCTAGCCGTCCAGCCTGCTACTTCTCCCGCTGCGTATCTCAGCTCGGCTGCGACTCGAGCGACGAATGGGCGATCGCCTACCTGCATCATGACGTTACTTTCTGCGCCCAAAACTTCTACTAAATTCACCCGAGTTCGCACCAACGCATCCGCATCCGCAGGCAAAACGTGTTCGGGACGGATGCCCAATATTGCAGATTGACGACCGTAGAGCGCCTTACTGTGGCGATCGCTTAATGGCCACGGTTGGACCAAGTATTCGCCCTGGAGCTCTTGACCTCGCACGCATACGGGAATGAAATTCATGGGGGGCGAACCGATAAACCCAGCCACAAATTGATTGGCAGGATAGCGATATAAATTCAACGGCGTATCTACTTGCTGCAATACCCCCGATCGCATGACGGCAATGCGATCGCCCATGGTCATTGCTTCTGTTTGATCGTGGGTGACGTAAATCGTCGTGACCTGCAGCTGTTGCTGCAACTGGACGATTTGCGATCTCGTCTCGGTGCGCAAGCGGGCGTCGAGATTCGATAACGGCTCGTCTAATAGGAATACTTTCGGATCGCGAGCCATCGCCCGCCCTAGAGCTACGCGCTGTCGTTGTCCGCCCGACAATTCTTTCGGTTTGCGCGCGAGCAACATTTCAATTTGTAGTTGCTTCGCCACTGTAGCGACGCGATCGCGAATGTTCTGCCGTCGTTGGCGATTTGCCGCTGAGAAAGGATTGCGCCAGCGTCGTCCTTGTCGCCGTAACCCGAAAGCTAAGTTTTGGGCAACGCTCATGTGGGGGTATAAAGCGTAGCTCTGAAACACCATGGCAATGTCCCGCGCCTTGGGTGGCAAATGATTGACGCTGCGATCGCCAATCCAAATCTCGCCACGAGTGACGGTTTCCAATCCAGCAATGGCTCTCAGTAGCGTACTTTTGCCGCATCCCGACGGTCCCACCAACACTAGGAATTCGCGATCGCGTGCGGTCAATGAAATGTTGCGCAGAACATCCGTCGAACCGAAGGTTTTGCACACGCAATCGAGGCGAACGGAAGCCATATCAACCTTTCGAAAACCCAATTCTGGTGTTTGGAGATGGTGGCACTCTATCACGCTCATTTCGAGTCCGCCTGTTGACGAGTGCGACATCGCGGTCGAGTCGATCGATTGTCAATAGGTGCAATCCATCAACAGGTGCAATCCATCAACAGGTGCAATCCATCAACAGGTGCAATCCGTCAGTGGTAAGCAGCCAAAACTAATGGCGGCACGGAGCAAACCCTATTGCGGGCAATCCAGATGCAATATGCTGCTGTTTGAAAGCAAGCCTGCGGCGGGACGTAAAAGTGCTGTCTTATCGCTGCAAATAACCTAATAATAGGGCTTTCAGCTATTTTCAGTTTTTAGCTAAATAGGCATGATGAGTCTAGAAGTTAATCGAAATGCCTCTAAGGAGGACAGCTAGATGATCGTCGGACGCACGTTAACCAAAGCCGGATTTCTAGGAGCTGCGTTCTCATTCCTCCTAATGGGACCAGCCGATGTCGCTGTAGCCGCAAATTTTGCCGATACCGACGGCCACTGGGCCGAATCATATATTGATGCTCTCTCCACTGCGGGCGTGCTGGGTGGTTTCCCAGACGGGAGCTTTAAACCCAATGCGAAGGTGACGCGGGCGCAATTTGCCACCATCGTTAACAATGCTTTCGAACTGACCAATGCTCCTAACACTAATACGTTTGGCGATGTAGCGGGGAATTATTGGGCGGCTGGGGCAATCGCCAATGCTGCCAGTAGCGGTTTAGTCGCCGGCTTCCCTAACGGGACGTTTCAGCCTGAAAGCAACGTGACGCGGGCGCAGTCCCTGGTCGTGATGACCAATGCCTTGGGTACGCCTGTCGTTAATATCAGCACTGCGGACAATACGTTGACTCGCTTCCGCGATGCTAACCAAATTCCGAGCTGGGCTGCGCGCCACATCGCGACGGCTGCTCGAGCTGACCTGATTGTGAATTATCCTGAGGCCGATCGCTTGGAGCCTAATCGCGGAGCCACCCGAGCAGAGGTGGCAGCATTTGCCTATCAGACGCTGACCAAACAAGGACGCATTGACCCCATTGCCAGTCAACCCGACGCTGCTCGGGTCACGTTAAGTGCCGTCCAAGGCATTCCAGCGGGAACCGACCTGCCTGCCGTTACGTTCAGCGATCGCCGCTTGTATGTGGCTCCCAACGAGACTCGGTCCGTCTCGCTCAAAATCTCCGAGCCCATTCGCAACGATCGCGGCGAGGTGGTCGTTCCCTACGGCAGTCGAGTGGACGGTCGTTTTGAGCCTGCCCCCGGCGGCACCCGCTTCGTGGCTGAAAGTGCGGTGATAAATAATCGAGCGTTTGCCCTATCTGCTCAGTCCAACGTGCTGCGCGATGTAAAAGACCCGCGTCAAACTGGTACGGGACAAGTCGTTCAAGATACAGCGCTAGGCGCCGCCGCCGGTGCGTTGATCGGCGGCTTCACAGGCGATCGCAAAATCGAAGTCGAAGAAGTTCTGGCCGGTGGTGCCGTAGGTGCGGCTGTGGGTAATGTCACGGCTCCCCGAGTGGTCGAGATTGGCCCTCAGCAGCCAATCGTACTGAAGCTCACGCGCGATTTTGTCGTTCTCTGAAGTTTGAGATGAGGACCGAGCTCGGACTGGCGGGTGCGCCAGTCCGTTTTGGGTTTCACGTTTCTGCTGGCGAGCGCAGATCGCCAGCAGAAACCACGCGATCGCGCCCCGTTTGCTTGGCTTCATACAACGCGCGATCGGCTGCTTCCACTAGTCTTGCTACAGACGCACTCGCATGCGGAACGACAGCAGCAACGCCAATGCTCAGCGTTACGCAGTCTCCTGCTGGTGACTGCGCGTGTGGAATAGCTCGCTTGAGTAACATTTGCCGCATAGTTTCTGCTACGTGCTGAGCCCCCTTAGCATTGGTGTGGGGCATGATAGCGAGGAATTCTTCACCGCCAAACCGTGCCACCAGATCGGCAGGACGCTTGAGGACTTGTTGCAGTACGTCTGCTACCTGGCGTAAACAATCATCGCCAGTCGGATGGCCATAGGTATCGTTGTAAGCTTTAAAGGCATCTACGTCGCAGATTGCAACAGCCAACGAATCTTGCAGACGAGCTAAGCGCCGCCACTCTTGTTCTAGATATTCGTCACAAACGCGCCGATTGGCCACTTGGGTCAGGCTGTCGAGGGAGGCCAACCGCTGCAGTTCGCGATTGGCTTCTTCCAATTGATCTACCAAGACGCTCTCGCGTGCGGCTTTATGTTTTAGCTCGGCCATTGCCCATCGATTTTGTAGCAAGCGCCGCACTCGCTGTCTCAGTACGGGCCAATGAATCGGTTTCGCGGTGTAGTCATCAGCTCCAGCTGTAAATGCACGATCGACTGAGGTATCGTCATGTAACCCCGTAATCATTAAAATCGGCGGGCAGCGATCGCCCCAGATCGCTCGCAGGTGTTGACAACAGGCGAATCCATCCATATCTGGCATGAGAGCGTCCATCAGGATGATATCGGGCAGCAGGTGCTGACAGTAACTCACACAAGCCTCGCCACCGGAAACTGTAGCGATGCGATAGGCTTCGCGTTCGAGAGCCGTTGCAATCATGGTGCAGGTCGTTTCTTCGTCATCGACGACGAGCACCAAGGGTGAAAGCGTATCGGTTTCGCAGGGTTCCCGTTTGAGTGCTGCGATCGCGCGCTCGAACTCAGCTTCTAGCTCTGCAAAAACAGCTCTAGCTCCAGCCGTTACCCCCGTCCGTCCCATTACTTCCAACACTTCACACTGTCGGGCTACAGCAGCTGCGCCGATAGAAGCACTCAAAGACTTGAGGGCGTGGGCTGACTGCTGCAGACTGCTGGCATCGGCAATGTCAATTGCATTACGAATAGCTTCTAAGCGTTGTGGTGCGCCGCGCAAATAGCTTTGCACGATCCTGGCTACCGCTTCATCCCCCTTTTCCCCGGCCGCATTGCGAAACTCTTGCAAAATTTTGGTGTTGAGCGGGGTTGGCAAATGAGAGGGAGTGGAGAACGGATCGAAAGAGTCCATAGTTGGAGCGACTGTGTCGCGATAGGTTTGCAGAGCAGCAGCTAGGGCACTAAGCCGGACAGGTTTGCTCAAATAATCATTCATCCCCGCTTGAAAGCAGGCTTCGCGATCGCTGCGCATGGCGTGAGCCGTCATGGCCACGAGCCAAGGATGCTGCGAAGCATGACTCCAGGTGCGAATGGCACGAGCGGTTGCGTGACCGTCCATCACGGGCATCTGTACGTCTAGAAACACCACGTCGTAATCTGTGGTTCGTACCGCATCCAGAGCAGCCCGCCCATCATTCACTGCATCAGCGTCATATCCAAGGCTAGCTAGGGCTTGCAAAGCCACTTCTCGATTGAGGGCTAAATCTTCAGCTACCAAAATACGCAAGGTAGAAGCCGGTGGCTGTGATTTTGGCAGTAAAGGCCAGTCCGTTACTGAATCGGTTGTAGAAGAAGATGGCTCGACTTGAAGTATGGGGCCTGTAGTGGGAATCGGACTATCCAAGGCTTGCACGAGTGCAGCCCGCAACCGCACTTGTTTGATCGGCTTAGCCAACACGGCAGCAAAATGATGCAGACCGCGACTGTCTTTGCACAAATGATGGCCGATGGAACTGAGCATCACCAGCGGTAGTGAGCGGTAAAACGGCAGCGAGCGAACTTGTTCGGCCAATTTAACCCCGTCTACGTGGGGCATCTGCATGTCAAAGATGGCCAGGTCGAAAACCTCGTGGCCTTGCAACCAGTCCAAAGCCTGCGATCCGGACTGAGTCGCGCGGGGAATAGCGCCCCACCCCTGCAATTGCTGCGTCAAGATCTCGCAGTTGGACCTGTTATCATCCACGATCAATATGCGTTTGCCCTGTAGCTGACCTGGTGGTAGCTGCTTGTCGCTCTCCTCAGTATCAGCAGCTAGTTCAGCTGCCAGCGTGAAATAAAAGGTCGAGCCTGCGTCAACGTCACTGATGACCCACATCGAACCGCCCATGATTTCACTCAGGCGCTTGCTTATGGCCAGCCCCAGTCCGGTCCCGCCATATTGTCGCGTCATAGACGCATCGACTTGGCTGAAAGGCTTAAACAGGCGATCCAGACGCTCGCGCGGAATACCAATGCCCGTGTCGCGAATTGCAAATAGCAAGCAGTTGTCTGCCGCAGATGCGGATTGAGGAGTTGACGTAGCGGACGAGCTCGGAGCTGAGGGCGATCCGAGCTCAGTTGCTCTAGCAGCAGTTCGAGCGCAACTATCTCTCGGTTGCAGGCTGACTGAAACCACGACCTCACCACTCTTGGTGAATTTGAGCGCATTACCGATGAGGTTTATCAAGATTTGTCGCAATCGCGTGACGTCACTTGTAATTGTTGCGGGGACCTCTGGCTCTAGACAACAAGCCAACTCCAGCCCCTTGGCTGCGGCTTGAGGCGCAAGCAAATCGAGCACGCTTTCGATGCAGTCGCGTACATTAAATGGCCGCCGTTCGATCTCCAAGCGCCCGGATTCAATCTTGGAGAAATCGAGAATGTCATCGACGATTGCCAATAGCGTTTCGCTACTGTTGCAGATTGTCGTCGCAAAGTGGTGTTGTTTCGCCGTGAGATTGGTTTGCTGTAGTAATTCCGCCATGCCGATGGTGGCATTCATGGGGGTACGAATTTCGTGGCTCATCATCGCCAGAAATTCGCTTTTGACGCGATTCGCCACTTCTGCCTTTTGTTTGGCAGCTTCTGCTGCCTGTAGTAGCGCATTCTGGCGAGCATCGAGCTGTTGCAGCTGTTCGGTCATGGTATTGAACGATCTTGCTAGCTCTCCGATCTCGTCCTGACGGTGGATATTGACCTGTTGTCCGAGCTCTCCATCCGCCAGCCGTTCGGTAGCTTCGACCAATTTGCGGATGGGTCGAGTGATCGAGCGTTCGATCCACAAACTCAAAGCCATGCCTGCACTGGTGGCGAGTGCGGCGATCGCGAGACCATGCCAACGTAATTGGGCCAGTGTCGCTTGCAGCGATGTCGTAGAAATGCCCAAGGCAACGGCACCCACGACCTCCGAACCGCGACGAATGGGTCGCCCAACCATGAGGCGATTGGACTGCCAGTCCAGTAGTTGCGTCGGCGCAAGCAGCAGCTTAGTTGCCAGCGGATCGCGGGTCAGATTAATCGGAGCCGAGCCGAGCCTCTGCAACAATCGACCGTCGGCATCATAAATCCGGATAGCTTCGATCTCAGGCAGTTTGGTATTGGCTGTCGCGATCGCTGCTTCGAGAGCAGCAATATTGGGAGGTGGCCCCAAGGCTGGAACGGCAGATAGTTCCACCGCATCCAGAATGACAGCGGCCTTGGCCTCCATTTCCATGCGGAAGGCCTGTCGTTCGCGCTGCGCCGCTAACCAGGCCAGGCTACCGACGGAAAGTACGACCAGTGCTACCAGCATCAATGTCAGCTTGGCAGCGAGAGGCGATCGTTGCAGGCGAAACCGTTGAAACACCATAGGGCGGATGAGAATTGACCGTGCTACCGATTAGTTTGCGGTGAAATACACTTACATTATTCCTCTGGACGTATACATACGTAGGGTTAGGGTACCCACATTCCTTTTATGAAGCGTATAGTGAGGCATAAAACTTCTGGCAACAGCCTAAATGCTGAAAATTGGCTAATTATTGCATCGATCTACAAAGGCTATTCTGCATGGGGGGATCGAGCAGAGCTCAATTGATAGCACGGAACACTTCAGCTATCCAATCATTCAATCTCCCGAACGAGCTGAGATGATGAGGCTATTGACCGTCTTCAACTCGCGTCAAAGTTAGGGTCAAAGTACGTTAGATTGCTCGCAGGAGAAGCATTCTGAGCGAAACTAATGCCGCTAATTAAAGTACAGACCTCCCTTTCCGATACTGCTGCGCTGGATGTGGAAGGATTACTCAAGTCTTTGTCTGCTGACCTGGCACGCCATTTGGGAAAATCCGAATCTTATGTAATGACGGCATTTGAATCTGGCGTTCCCATGACTTTTGCCGGTACGGCTGAGCCGACCTGCTTTGTTGAAATTAAGAGCGTCGGCACCATGGGAGCGAAAACAAAAACAATGAGTGCGTCTTTTTGTCAACATCTCAGCGACGCGCTCGAGATTCCGACCGAGCGCATCTACATTGAATTTGCAGATGCCAAGGGCGCGATGTGGGGTTGGAACGGCCAAACCTTTGGGTAGATTTTGTCTTCAGTCTTGCTCGGCTCGATCGCTCCTGGAGCTTACGGATAGCGATCGCAGACTGCCGCCAAAAGTTCAATGCAGTTGGCGATCGCGCCGAGGTGAGTGATTTCGTAGCCGTGGGTGTTCTCCGTCGGAAAACCGAGGCAAGCCGCGCGAGGAACGTGCCCGAATTTCATCGCAATGGAAGCATCGCTGCCAAATTGGCTGAGGACGGCCAACTGCAACGGAATATGGATATCGGCTGCGATCGCTCGAATCTGAGCATTGAGCGTTTCGTCATAAAGACCGTAGCTATCTTGCGAGAGTAAGACGGGCGCCGGGCCGTCATCGATGGGATATTCAGGCGCTAGGGGGCAAATCTCTAGAGCGATCAGAGCTTCGAGCGGTTGATTTTGGCTGAAATATAGGGCACCAATGGCACCGACTTCTTCTTTGGCCGAAGCTACTAAATGCACGTCCACCGCAGGTTGAGGCATGTGTTCGGCCAGAGCCAACAAGATTACTACCGAAGCCTTGTTATCGAGGGTGTAGCTCGCCACCCAGTCCTGCAGGCGAAACGGACGTTTGCGGTGTTTGCCCACTACAACACGCGTACCGGGACGGATCCCTGCAGCTTCGAGCTCGCTGAGCGATCGCTTGGTCTCGACCCAGGCATCTTCCCAACGCACGGCAGCTTCGTGCTGTTGCTCCTTTTGGGGCGACTCGTGGGATACGTGACGCGATCCAAAGCAAAGAATGCCGCTCACGACCTGGCGATCGCCCAGCATGTCTACTACGCCTTCGCCATATACCCACGGGTACGAACCACCTAGCCGTCGTACGCTCAAGCGACCGTCCGGTTCGACCAGCTTGACGATGCCGCCGATTTCGTCCTTATGGGCCGTAATGGCTAGCGCGCGGCTGGAATCGCGACCGGGGATTTTGATAACGATATTTCCCGCAAGATCTTGCCGGGCTACCAAGCCCAGTTCCTTGCAGCGATGCAGCAGCCAGCGGTCGAGCTCATCCTCTACGCCGCTGGGCGAATGCAACATCACCAACTCGGAGATCGCGTCAAACAAGCGATCGTATTCAAGCAAACTCATACCAATTTACTCACGCCAAAACCAGTTCCAAAGCAGGCATCAACCGCTGTAAATTCTTTAAGGATTTCCCCTGCCAAGGAATTTCTGTTGACCCTAAGATTCTGAACGAGCAGCCGTCTTGCTGTCGCATAAAAATGACGAATTTGGACAGCATGTTAATGCCAGAGCTGTTGAGATATTTCAGTTTCTGCACGTTGAGAGTAAATTTTTCCGGTGCGTCAGCTGCCGCATGCACGAGTAACTCCAACAATGGAGCATACTCACTCGTCCCATTGAGCCTTAATGCACCTTCGCAAAATGCTGTTGCTGTTATGGAATCGTACCAAACGCTGTAGTCGTCGGTCGTAATGTTCATATCGCCTCGTAACTGCAAATCTAGATGGGGTAACAACCGCTGCAAATTCTTCAACGATTTTCCCTGCCAGGCAATATTGCGAGACCCAAGCACTTGAATGCGAGCCATCTGATTGGGGCGCAAGCCAATGGCGAACTTAGACAGCATGGTAATGCCGGAACTATTGAGAAAATTCAACTCGCGCAAGTCCAGCACGATGCGCTCTGGATGAGCGGCAACAGCGCGTTCGAGCACGTCAAGAATCGGAGCATATTCTGCAATACCATTCAGCCGTAACACCCCTCGAATCGTAACCGAGGCGGCAACAGGATTGTGGCGAACGCTGTAGGTTTTGGTAACAATATCCATTCATTAGTAAGTCAAAGCAGCAAGCCCCTCGCGCGCGAGGATAAACGTGACGATCTCGGTTTAATTCATTCCGGTATCGAATGAAGAAGTGACGTGATACCGTATCCCATAATACAAAGCACGTATTCGCCATCACTTCAGCATTTACGTTTTAGCACCACCAGAGTCATGTCGTCGTAGATGGTCTGACTGCCTATGTAATCGTGTAATTCTTGCAATACCTCTTCAACAATCGTGCTAGCTGCAAGGTGGTGGTGCTGAGCGAGTGAGGCTTTGAGGCGTTCGAGACCGTACGTTTCACCAGCAGGGTTTTCTGCATCGATTGTGCCGTCACTGTAAAGGGCGATCGCGTCTCCTGGCTGAAGCGACAGAGCGGAGATCGCAACAAAGGAGGAAATATCAGCTTCGAGACCGATGGGAAAACCCAAATCCACCGTGTCAATGGCTTCGACATTGCCGCTGGCGCGAATCGCAAGCACGTGCTCGTGTTGCCCGCTGATGTTGAGCTGACCGTCGCGGTAGGCAAGCAGGGCAAAGCTGGAGTTTTTATCGCTGTGCAAGCGTTGCACGTTTTGGTAAATCGTGCGGTTGAGGGCATTCAACACCGTCTTGGCAAGCGCAGACGGCGATTGTAGGTCGTTCCCTTCTAACAAAGCACGAGTAGCCGTTTGGGTCATCATTGCCAGTACGCCACTTTCTAGTCCGTGGCCGGTCACATCTCCGATACTGACGATGACGTAACCGTCACGCTGAAAGATGTCATAGAAATCACCTCCCACTTCATCTGCTGGTTCCATGCGTCCGGCAATGTCGAGTGCTTCGGGCTGCTGCAGTTCGTCATCTCCAGGCAAAATGGCTTGCTGGAGGTAGCGGGCCACGTCCAGTTCAGCCGTAAGACGGAGATTTTCAGCTTCGAGTTGACGGAGATTGAGTTGAGTATTGAGGCGCGCCAGCAGTTCGTCTTTGGTCACGGGTTTGGCGAGGTAGTCATTGGCACCAGCATCTAATCCGATTACGAGGTCGCTCACTCGCGTTTTCGCTGTCAGCAACAGCACGGGCAGATCGCGAGCCGATCTCATCTCTCGCAGGCGACTCAGCACCTCATATCCAGTCATTCCGGGCATCATCACGTCGAGGATCACGGCATCGAGCTTGGGGTGACGTTGAATGACGTCCAGAGCTTCTGCTCCTGAGGCTGCCTGCAAAATCTCATGTCGAGCCAAGGTCAAGTAGTTCTCTAACACCTGCCGATTGATTGGATCGTCATCCACGATCAGTACGGTACGACTCCCACTGTTATTTCTATTTGAAGCTGCCGAAACAGCTTCTGCGGTGGCGATCTCGGGTGCATTCGTTGTTGGTAGTTGTTCCTCAGCTTGCAAGACTGGATACGCCGTAGGAACCACTTCCCCCCGTGCCGCCCCAGCTGCCGACACGACGAGGGGCGATACAGCGGTAGGCAGAGCCGGACGGGGCCAGACACTAGTTTCTGCCGTTGCTTTTACGATTGGCAGCGTAAATGTAAACGTCGAACCGCGTCCGAGCTTGGAGTCCACCGAGATCTGGCCGCCGTGCAATTCCACCAGTTGCTTGGTCAAGGCCAGGCCCAACCCAGTGCCACCGTATTGTCGAGATGTACTGCCATCCGCTTGTTCGAACGACTCAAAAATCCGTTCGCGATGTGCGGCGGCAATGCCAATCCCCGTATCCGTGATGGAAATGGCCACGTCGCGATCGCGCATTTGAGCGCTGACCTCAATCCGACCCCGCTCGGTAAACTTCACCGCATTACCGACGAGATTATACAGAATTTGTTGCAGGCGGTTCTCATCAGCCCAAACGGGAGGTAGGCTATCGGGGACGGAGTTAACCCACTCGAGTTCAACCGACCGCGCCAGTGGCTGACTGAGGGTGAGAACGACATCTGTTACGACTCGAACGTCAACGGCGCGATGCTGCAGCTCGATCGACTTATGTTTGAGCTGCGAGAAATCGAGCAGGTCATTGACTAGATTGGTTAGCCGGCGACTACTCGTAGCAATCATGCTTACATGAGTTCGTGCTGGGGTCGAGATAGGGCCGACTGCGCCGTCGAGTATCGATTCTGACAGGCCAATAATGCCATTCAAAGGCGTGCGCAGCTCGTGGGAGGTATTGGCAAGAAACTCGTCTTTGAGCCGGTCAAGTCGCTGCAGCTCCTCATTGCTGGCTTCGAGGGATTGCGCATACAGTCGCACTTCACGGATCATGGCGTTGAAGGCTTCAGCTAATACCTCTAGTTCGTCGTTGCTGGTCACGGTAACGTGAGTATTGTAATCGCGAGCGCGAACTTTGAGCGCGCCTGCCTGTAAAGCTAATATCGGTCGCGTCAACCAGCGAGCTAAGTAGGCGGCAACCGCACAGGAAAGTACGAAGCTGGTGGCAATGACGCTCCAACAAATCGTCCGCAACCGCTGAATTTGCCCGGCCACATCACTGGCATCAAAATCTAGTCCCAAGATGGCGATTGTACTCCCATCTGCTCCCAAGATAGGGACAGTGGCTGTCATCCACGTACCCCAGCGATCGCTGTAGAACTCATCAGACGCTTGGGGCTGACCGTCAAAGGTGTCGATAAAGAAGGGAGCATCCGTGGCGTAAAGTGTACCGATGGCGTTACCCGGCCAGTCTCCGATCGCTTCGTAGTCAGACGAAGCAATTGTTTTAAGTACCCTGCGGTCAGGAGCCTCGGGGATCGTAGCAAAAAGGTACAGTCCGGCCAAATGAGGATCGGCTTCGTCCTCAGGAGGTTGAGGCAAGACGTCTTGTAACGGAGTGACCTGCTGGCGCGTGCTTTTGCGAATACGCCGCAAGATCTGAACCAAACGTTGAAACTCGGGAGTCTCTTCATACGCAGCGATCGCCTCTGGAGATAAGCTACTATCTGCATCCCCGACTTCCATTTCGCGAATCATTTCAGTCACGTCGAAAGCATCGCGTTCGGTACGAGCAATTAAGTCAGCTATGGCGCGGCGATCGCTTTCCTCAAATAAAAAAGTTCCTGTACGACCGATATCTTTGAGACGGTCGGCAACTTGCGCGATCGCGATTTTGTAAGCACTCGTATAGAAGTGGTAGACGCTACCACTCGTGACCCCGACGGATAAGAGCGAGATCGCCAAACCTAACTTCAAACCAAACGGAAACCGCATGACGACCGCAATTCCTCGCGCACCTCACCTTAGAGACTTATCGAGCAACTATCGATAAACCGGCTGACAGAACTAAGCAACAACCCAAAAAATCCTGCGAGGAAACAATTGCCTGGCGCACACTCGCTTATCTAGCATAGAACTTGCGTAAATTTACATGGACTGGAAAACAGTATTTCGAAGTATTCAAACCACCTATATTAATTACTGTTCTTAACTAATCTACAGTACAGTCGAAACGAATTGAATAAACATATCAATAAAGATAATGTCAGACAACTAGCTCTACCATTGTCGTCACTATTACCGTTTGTGGGTCTTCCTGGAGAGGCTCTAGCTTCCAAGACAACTTTGCTAAGTAGTTTACCATCATCGACAAAAAACCTAACCCAGAAGCCCCAGACTCATCGTCTTCCACACTACGCTCGAGCTGCTGAATGTAGAGTTCGTCTGGGTCGGCATTCGAGATTTGCTCGATACAGTTCTGTAAGCGCGCGAGTACGGTGGGAGAAACGTGATTGGTAGCCAGAAAGATAAGACGATTTCCTAGCAGATGTAACGCAATCCGAATCGGCCTCGGCATATTTTCTTTGCTATATTTGGCTGCGTTTTCCAGTAATTCATTTGCAATATAGCTAATCGTATGCTTGACTTCGGTTTGCCGTCGCAGCGAAGCCGGTTCGCTCGGATCGATGGGGAAAAAGATCGAGAAGTAGTCAGCCATGAAGTCTGCTGACAAACCGTTGTTTCGCCACCGTCGCTCTAACGGAAGTGAGTCAGATGAAAACTCAAGTTGGAGATAGCCTCCACGACTTGAAAGTACGAGCTCGTCAAAGTCTCCGTAAATCTTCACCATGTTTTGTATTTGTACGTTAGACAGCCTGCTCAGCTAGCAACTCTGACCTTTTTCGGGCAAAACATTATGCGTTTGTTCGTGTCAGCAGCGCTATTTTTGTAGCAAACGCCATTATGCCATGTAATAATCAGCAGTGCAGCGTTGGCAATCACACTCCAAACACTTGGGTATGTGTTAGAACTCGACGCCAATAAAGCGATCGCGGCCCTGCATTTTGGCATCGTAGAGAGCCCTATCGGCAACCATCACTAATGTTTCTGCAGCAATGCAGGCAGTGGGCACTGTTGCGGAAACACCTAAGCTTGCGGTGACCCGATCGCTCACGCCGGACGACTCGTGTGGAAGATTAAGGTCAACAAGCTGGGCTCGAATTCGTTCTGCTACGTGCAAAGCTCCCGCTAGCTGCGTTTCCGGGAGTAAGAGGGCGAACTCTTCACCACCGTAACGAGCAATGAGATCGGCGGGTCGTTCAATCGTTTGTACCAATACCTGCGCCAATTGACGCAGGCAGCCATCTCCGGCTAAGTGACCGTAGGTATCGTTAAAAGCTTTAAAAAAATCGATATCAAGCAAAATCAAAGCTAGATCAGCCGATTGGCGACTGTGTCGCCGCCATTCTTGCGCGAGCACTTCATCGAATCGACGGCGATTCGCAATCCCCGTCAAGCCATCCGAATTCGCTAAGGTTTGCAGTTCGCGATTGACCGTCGATAGTTGTTTGTAAAGACGTGAAATTTCAGCATGCTTCTCATACAGCTCAGCTTCGATCTCATCAGCATGGCTGGTAGCTGTATCTAACATGATTTTGAGATCTTCGATTTCGCGACGCAGAGCCGCCATCTCTGTTCCGACGGGAGTAGGTTGCACGCCCGAAGAAGCTGTATCGGGACGTCTACTAGTGGTTTCTGCAACGACGTCTAGCGCGTTATTGCGTGCGTGACGTAGCCGCTCCACCTCTTGACGCAGTGCAGCATTTTCGCGTTCAAGGGCTTCAATGTCTGCAAAGCGCGCTGACTCCATATCAGCCCCAGCTAACCCGGAAGAATGAATCACGGCAGTTACACGTTCGTAGCAATAGAGCGTGATTGAGCTCGCTATTATACTGACGTCATTCAAGTATAGAAGGGCGATCGCTTGCAGGTAAAGCTGTTGATGACTGTGATTCGGCCAAAGCTTCAGGAGCGCAAACCATGCGGTTTCGTCCCTCAGATTTGGCACGATATAGAGCTCGGTCAGCCTGGTTAAGTAGGTGTAACGAGGAGGATTGCTGCGTAGGAGTAACGCGGGCAATACCACAACTAAGCGTTACGAATTGACTAACCTGAGATCCCACATTGGGTATTGCTGCTGCTTTCAAACTCGCTTGAATGCGTTCGGCAACCTGTACGGCACCAGCCAAAGGCGTATCAGGTAAGACGAGTGCGAATTCTTCACCACCGTAACGAGCTACCAAGTCTGCAGGCCGCTTCACGGCTTGTTGCAAAATAGCTGCCACCTGCTGCAGACAGTCATCTCCGGCTTGGTGACCGTAGGTGTCGTTATAGTCCTTGAAGAAATCAATATCGCACAATATCAGTGCAATCGTTCCTGATTGCTGCATCATGCTTTGCCAAATGCGGTTGAGGTAGTCATCGAGTTGGCGACGATTGGAGAGCTGCGTCAGGCTGTCAGTGTTGGCAATGCGCTGTAATTGTTGATTCGCGCGTTCTAACTGCGCGAGCAGCTGCCGTTCCCGCACCATTGTCTGGTGCAAGTCAGCCGTACGAGACTCAACTCGTTGTTCGAGAACGTGACGTGCCTGTTCGAGCGCCGCAAAAGATTCCTGGAGCTTGCCCATCATCAAATTAAACGAGCGGGCCAATCCACGTACTTCACGCACTCCTGCCACGGGGACTTCGCCCACCCACTCGCGGCTGCCTTTATCTGTAACAACAGCCTGCGCGATCGCATCTGTGGTTCGACTTAACCGTGAAATGGGTTGCGCAATCCACCGAGCGGCAACGACACCAGTGACCATGACGGCCACAGTAGCTAACAAACATAACCAGGCTGTAGTGCGAGCTTGAGCGTATACCGACTCCATTAAGTCAGCTTTTGGAATTGCCACGACCAGCAACCAGTTGAGACCGCGCCCGTCGCTAAATGGCGCAACCTGTAGGTAATGCGCGGAGTTATTAATATCGGTTTGTAACTGCTGCGATTGCGTAACAGTTGCCAAATCTCCAAACCGCTCCAGGAGATATTGCGCTGTTCCACTAATCAGGGCGTCACGACTCTTTGTTGCCGGTAACCGCTCGCGCTCGCCCGAAATGGCTTCAAGAAACGGCGGCTCATCTGCCGAACTAGCAATCAGTTCTCCCGAGCGCTCGATGATATAAACTCGCCCTGAGGTGCTGACTTTCAAGCCCGCCAAAAAATTGCTGAGCTGTTCGAGGGTAATATCTACCGCCATCACTCCCTGTAATTGGGCCTGGCCGCTAGCAGTTTCGTTAAAAATGGGAACGACCGGCGTAATGCCTAAAACGGGAGATGCTGCGAATGGATAAACAGGCGACCAGGTGGCTTCTCCGGCCTCAATAGCTGCGCCATACCAGGGGCGTTCGCGTGGATCGTACGGAGATCGCGATAGCAGCTCGACTCGTCGGCCGCGATCGTCCAACCGGTAAATTTCTCGCAATGGGGCAGTGGAAGGATCGCGGACGTAGGTCTGGGCTACCTCATTCACGCGAGTCAAAATGAAATTCCCTTCGATGTCGCCGTAATAAAATGAGCTGACTGAGGCGACGAGCTGTACCTGTTGCCAAAAGTAGCGTTCTAAGCTGCTGAATTCTTGGAGATCGAGGTTCTGCGTCTGTACGGCCGCACGATTGATTTGCAAAAACACGTGAGGTTCGTCCGCGAAAGCCCGTACCCGGTTTTCCACGCTCTCAGTCACTCGTTGGCTGAGCTGTGTAGCTACGTCGTCTACCGCGTTCTGACCGCTGCGAAACGAAAACCACCCTGTCAAAATTACGATCGCGACAATAGGTAATGCAAATGGCACTACCAGCGCAAACCTAAGCGTAATGGATGGGTCGGGAAAATGAACGGGAATTGAAGTGCGAGAACGGGGTGTAGGAGTGGGCGGGTCTGCACTCATGAATGCGAACGACTTGAATTCCAATCGGGGCTTGACGCAGCCTTTTCTATCCTACTCAAAATAGGCAATCGGTTTGAATCGATATTCAAAGACTTCCTTGCTCGCGATCGTGGCATGCAGAGTATTGGGTAAATGCGATCGCGAGATTGTGTGTCCTACTTGCAAGATCTCAACGATCTCGTCCGACACTTCGGTTGAGGCAGGATTGCAACAGGTGAAATCGCGCCGCGAGCGTCTCGTCTCGTCCATCCGAATTAGCTTCATGCAACTCTACAATTCGCCTCGAACTCCGGCACTACAATGGGGAATTGATTTCTCGCGACGTGCGTGAATAGGAGAATTTCGTGGTCACTAGCCCTTTAAGAACAACTGAATCCGAAAAGATTTTTACTGCTGCGCAACACCTGATGCCCGGCGGCGTCAGTTCTCCCGTACGTGCTTTCAAATCCGTGGGCGGCAATCCCATCGTTTTCGATCGCGTCAAAGGTGCCTACATTTGGGATGTAGACGGCAATGAATACATCGACTATGTGGGTACGTGGGGACCAGCGATTGTCGGTCACGCCCATCCTGAAGTATTGGACGCTCTACGCAAGTCTTTAGAAAAAGGCACCAGCTTTGGTGCGCCCTGCAAGCTGGAAAACGAACTCGCCGAACGCGTAATTGATGCCGTACCCAGCATTGAGATGGTTCGCTTCGTCAATTCCGGCACGGAAGCCTGCATGTCGGTCTTGCGGTTGATGCGGGCTTATACTAACCGGGAAAAAATCATCAAATTTCGCGGTAATTACCACGGCCACGCCGACATGTTCCTGGTGCAAGCGGGGTCTGGTGTCGCGACGCTCGGTCTGCCGGATTCTCCTGGTGTGCCCAAATCCACGACAGCTGCTACCCTTACCGCTCCTTACAACGATCTCGAAGCGGTCAAAGCACTATTTGAGGCCAATCCAGGTGAAATTGCCGGAGTCATTCTCGAACCTACAGTAGGTAATGCCGGTTGTATTCCTCCTCTACCTGGTTTCCTGGCCGGATTGCGCGAGCTGACTCAACACCATGGCGCACTGCTGGTTTTCGATGAAGTCATGACTGGTTTCCGTCTCGCCTACGGTGGCGCTCAGGAACGGTTTGGCGTTACCCCCGACCTGACCACGCTCGGAAAAGTCATCGGCGGTGGTTTGCCTGTTGGAGCCTACGGCGGTCGCAAAGACATCATGGAGATGGTGGCTCCAGCAGGGCCGATGTATCAAGCGGGTACGCTATCGGGCAATCCGTTGGCTATGACAGCGGGGCTAAAGACTCTGGAGATTCTCCGCCGTTCCAGTTCCTACGATCGCCTAGAAACCGCAACGAGTCGATTACTAGCCGGACTGCTCGATGCGGCGAAAGCAACGGGCCATGACGTTTGCGGCGCGCAAGAAGGAGGCATGTTCGGCTTCTTCTTCACGGCTGGTCCCGTGCACAACTATGAAGATGCCAAGCAAGCCGACCTGAAGAAATTCAGTCGCTTCCACCGAGCCATGCTGGAATCCGGCATCTATTTGGCGCCTTCTCAGTTCGAGGCTGGTTTCACGTCGTTGGCACACACCGATGCTGACATCGATCGCACTATTGCCGCAGCAAAAGCGATCCTGGCCGAGCTGTAAAATAAGCCATTTGAACTGGTTGAGGGAGCCGGTACTCGCTGAGGATTAATCCAACCCGACGTGATAGCCAAAGCTCCACAGCACGCCGTAGGCGACTTCTTCTGCGGAGTCACCGCTGTTGAAGGCGCGTTGGATATCAGGGCTGTCGGATTGCCCCAGGTGTTGGCGCCACTGCTCAAATTCGTAGGGTTCGAGATGCGTCGATAAGATCTCATGAAGGTGGTGCTCCCAGGTTTGAAAGCGCGCGGATGCCGAGGAGGATTGCGACTGCATGCGATGGAAATATAACAACGGCCTTTCTGTCCAGGCTACCTCGTGCATTCTCGCTACGGAGTCAAAGCGATCGCGATAGACTAAACGACAGCGACTTGAGGAGTTCCTCCCTTGCCCCACATCGAAGCCAGTACCGTCATTCCGCTGCCCATCGAGACGGTGTGGCAAGCTCACGAAGATGCCACCTTGTTAGAACGCATTTCCGCTCCATATCCCGTCGTCCGACTGGTACATCCTGACGTGCAATGTCAGGTTGGCACTCGTCTACTGGTGCGGGTTGATTTTTTCGCTTCTCTCGGTTTGGATTGGGAAGTCGAAATTACGGAATGGACACCCCCAACTCAATTCGTCGACGAGCAGGTGCGCGGGCCCTTCCAATCCTGGCACCACGTGCATCGTTTCGAGGCCCTGTCAGAGACCGAAACCCGTGCCACGGACGCAATCGACTACGAATTCAATCCCGCGATCGACAATACGGTCGTGCGTTGGATGCTGCAAACTGCGTTCGATTTACGTACGAAAACCCTGCGCTCTGTTCTCCTTGAGACCGCTCGAACGCCCAGCGGCCCTGCAGCTTGAGCGGTAAAGAAGAGCAAGCACGCCCAACAAGCTATGTTCTCACGCTCAGGTCTCAAGCAGTCTCGAACTACTCAACCATCGCTATTTCTCGACAGCTGTTGCCACAGATAAAGGCAGAGAGGACGAGATATCACAAGCATAAATCTGGGTAAGTCAAAATTTGCTTTGCTGTTAGAGCGTCAAGTAATTCTGCCAGCGCCGTCAGATCTTCACAGCGCAAGCACTGGCATTTTCGCAAGATATCTGTCAAACGCAAACTCTGATCGCGGGTCATAATTTTCGTGCGCAGAATTTGTTCCACCAATGCAGCTATGGTTCCATTCATGACTGAACTTGACCTCTCGACACGGCATATTGAGATTACTCGCTTTCTCCCCAGAGCTATTGTTCCGGATTTCCTGTCACGTGAAGATGACGCTCGTCACACTTCTGTCGCGATCGCGATCCAGTTGCGATCGCTTCTGTTCAAATTAACGCGATAAAATTTGACATTGCTGGCAAATCAGCGCGGACAACACCTGCGACAATCGCCGACCGGACCGTCTAGAGTGGAAACAATCCATATCTGTCAGATAGTTAGGCTTTCTATCCGTTTGCTATGCACCTCGTATCCTCTCTCGTTCAGCCTCAAATCGACACGACGAGCCCGCGCCCACGCGTGGTTGTCGGCATGTCGGGTGGTGTCGATAGTTCTGCGGCAGCGGCACTACTCCGCCATCAGGGCTATAACGTTACGGGTGCCACATTGTGGTTAATGCAGGGGAAAGGTCAGTGCTGTACCGAAGGACTCGTCGATGCGGTGCAGGTATGCGATCGTCTAGGTATCCCCCATCACATTATTGATTCGCGAGAGCTCTTCGAGCGGGCGATCGTCAATTATTTGGTAGACGGCTACGCTGCTGGCGTTACGCCCCTACCTTGCTCACAGTGCAACAGAACCGTCAAATTCGGTCCGCTGCTCGATTACGCGAAAACCGAGCTGGACTGCCATCTCGTTGCTACCGGTCATTATGCTCGCGTCTGCTACGACGAAACATTACAGCGCGTTCAGCTTTTACGCGCGCGCGATCTTCACAAAGATCAGTCTTATTTTCTCTACGACCTCAGCCAAGCTCATCTCGCCGGAGCCGCATTTCCCCTTGGCGAATTAACTAAAGCAGAAACTCGCGAACTAGCTACACAGTTCGAACTACCCACAGCGCAAAAGCCCGAGAGTCAAGATCTGTGCTTAGTAGAAACCCACGGTTCGATGCAGTCGTTCCTCGATCGCCATATTCCGCCTACTCGCGGTGAAATTGTTGACACCAGCGGTCGCGTCTTAGGTCAGCATGACGGCGTGCATCACTACACTATCGGCCAGCGCAAAGGGTTGGGTGTCGCTGCGCCTCACCCCCTTTACGTCGTTCGGTTGGATGTCGCGATGAATCGCGTGGTGGTGGGAGATCGCTCGGAGGCGACGCAAACTGAGGCCATCGCCAGACAGGTGAACTGGGTTTCCATTCCCGTACCTTGCACGTCTCTGCGGACGACCGTCCAAATTCGCTATCGCTCGAACCCTGTACCCGTCACGATCGCGCCTCTGGCAGACGCTGACGGCCAACTGACGCGAGCGCGTCTCGTATTTGACGAACCACAATTTGGGGTCACGCCTGGACAAGCTGCTGTTTGGTACGATGGCGACATTTTGCAAGGTGGCGGTATTCTCGAGCGCTCGAACGCCACTTGAAACGCGGGCCGCTGGCATCCTATCTGGCTAACTGGCTAGTGCGATCTTCACTTGTGTTCAGGTCTTCACTGGCTTGAGGAAATACCAGCGGGCTCGGACGAGCGATACCGATTCCTTGGGCGAAATCAACGCCAATATCGCTCAGTTTGTGCAAAATAGCGTCATTCTCAACACATTCGGCAATGGTCTGAATGCCCATGATACTGCCGATCTGATGGACGGATTCGACGATGGCACAATCAAGCGGATCGGTGACAATGTCGCGAACAAAATTGCCGTCAATTTTAAGATAGTCCACCGGTAGGTGCTTGAGATAGGCAAAGGAACTCATGCCACTGCCAAAATCATCGAGTGCGAACGAGCAGCCGAGCTGTTTGAGGTCTTCAATAAAGCGAGCAGCTTTGCTCAAATTCGCGATTGCGGCGGTTTCGGTAATCTCAAAGCAAATCGTCTCAGGGGCAATTGGGTATTGCTGAAACTGAGCTTTGAGGAAGTCAATAAAACGATCGTCATTCAAACTCGCTCCCGAGAGATTGATTGCGAATTCGCCACCCCGATCGCTGTTATCTATTTCGCTCGACGTCAAACTAGTCCAATACCGGGTGAAGAAGTTGCGAATGACCCAGCGGTCGAGTTCGGGCATGAGGTTATAGCGCTCGGCAGCGGGAATGAAGGCCATGGGTAATACCAAGGCACCGTCTTCATCCACCATGCGGAGCAGGATTTCGTAGTGAGGGGGAGCAGTCGCGCGCCGCGCGGGATCCACCGGCGTGATGGACTGAGCAAACAGTCGGAATCGATGCTCAGCCAATCCCCGATGAATGCGGGTCACCCATTGACCTCGATCGCGCCGTTCGGTCAGTTCGCGATCGCCAGATTGATAGATGTGAATACGGTTGCGACCGCCATCTTTAGCAGCGTAGCAGGCCGCGTCTGCCATACTCACAATCATGGCTAAGTCCTGACTATCAGCGTCGATGGCAACCAAGCCAATACTGGCACTCGTTGAGAAGAGTTTGTCTTCCCAAGCAAATTTCAAAGCCTGTAACGCTTGATTAATGGAGGTCGTAATCCGGCGAGCGGTTTCGACTGAACAACGATACAGTAGCAACCCGAATTCGTCCCCCCCAAACCGCGCCACGATATCCGAAGCGCGCACCTGCTGTCTGAACAGATCGGCAATTTGACGCAGCAACTCGTCGCCAGCGGCATGACCGCAGGTGTCGTTCACCACTTTAAAGCGATCTAAATCGAGAAAGCAGAGGATGTGGCGATCGCCTCGTTCGCGCGCGCTTGCAATTGCGGTATCGACATATTGCTCGAAGGCGCGGCGATTGACCAACCCAGTTAATTCATCGTGGGTTGCCTGCCAGGATAGGCGACGAGCCAGCTGCCGTGAATGCGTCACGTCGCGCAACACCATCACCACGCCAATGGGCCGTCCGTCGCGATCGCGAATGGGGGCAATCGAATCTTCTACGGCTCGTTCGGTGCGATCGCGAGCGATCAATAATGTCTGCTCGGCTAGCCCCACAATCGGTCCCTCGCGAATGACGCGATCGATCGGATTGGCAATCGGCGTACGGGTGGTTTCATCCACGAGTTGAAAGACTTCTGTCAACGGATTCCCGACCGCTTCGGTAGCAAGCCACCCCGTAAGCTCTTCCGCCACGGGATTGAGATATTCGATATATCCCAACGGATTGGTAGCAACCACAGCATCGCCAATCGAGCGCAGCGTAATCTGAGCTAGTTCTTTTTCGCGAAATAAGCTGCGCTCGATTCGCTGACGCCGCTCGATCTCGCGAGTCAGGTTCTGGTTTGCTTCCTTCAGCTCGCGCGTACGCTCGTCGATGGTTTGCTCTAGATCTTCTTCATAGCGTCGCAGTTCGGCCTCCGCTTGCTTTCGAGCGGTAATATCGCGCGAAACCGCCACGATTTCCCGCACCGTTCTGGCCTCGTCTTGTGCTCGGATGGTGCGACTGATCGTTTCCAACCAGACGTAGCTCCCGTCTTTGCAGCGAGCGCGATAGCTCAGAGTGTAAACGTCAGGTAGCTGACCTACTGCGGCAATGGTGCATTCCCAAGCAGCTTTATCCTCAGGATGAAACAGATCGAAAAGATGTCGACCGAGGAGTTCGTCTGGAGAGAAGCCCAGCAGATTTTGGCAAGCTGGCGAAACGTAGGTATAAGTCCTATCCGGTGCAAGCCGCGCGATCAAATCCTTAGAGTAATGCGCTAGCAAGCGATATCGGGATTCGCTTTCTCGGAGAGATTGCTCGACCTGACGGCGATCTCTAATTTCGCGCTGAAGTTTGGCATTGGTGCGCTCGAGGCTGACTGTACGCTGACGTACTCGTTGCTCAAGCATCTCGCAGCTGTCAGGCTGCACTGCTTTTTGCCTTTCGAGATCTCCATTGGAATTGCGAGTCTCGATAAACTCATCTGCGATCGCCTCCAACAGACATCTATGTGAGAGTAAGCCCAAGAGCCTACCACGCTCATCCGTAACAGGAACGCAGTCGAGGTCGCGATCGCGCATCAGCTCTAGCACGACCTTCACATCCGCAACCCGATCGCGCATCAGCAAGTCGACTGGAGTCACGACTTCTCTCACTGAGAGCGTGGTTCTGCAATCGGCATTCGGCAGGTGAGACACTAAATCGCGTTCGGTCAGAACACCAATAATGTGCTCCCCGTCGGCAACAACAGCATGCTCCGCCTTCGAGCCCCATTCGCTGCTGAAACCGCGCATGGCAGCACGGGCATCAACCAAAGACATATCAGGTGTCACGACCAATGGCGCAGTATCGAGACATCGCACCACTTGCTCGGGAAGCCAAACATTGGGTTCAGAAGAACTCGACATAGAAGATTTCACAGACAGAGGTGCAAGTGCGGTTCGCAAAACGAATTGGCTAGCCTGCAGATGAAATTTATCCCTACTCCTGCAACACTCCAAATCACATGCAAGTATCGTTAATTACAAGCATCAGGTTCAGTTTAACTTCTGCTTCCCGTACGAGCGGTAATGCTTAGCACCGCGTCCGCACGTTTTGCAAAGCAAAAAACACTACCACCAACCTTACCCATAACAATTGGCCTCTATAGCAAGAGGACGCAGACTCACCCCGTGTCCTTAGTTGCTCGGATCGCAGAGATTACAGCCGCACCATATTTGAATGAAGCAAACGTGATAACACAAATGAGTAGAGCCGCCGCTGCGAGCGACGGGCGCACGCCAGCCATCCAACATGCCACCAGCCCCATCACACTCAGATCGACGACGACTAGGCCAATGCGCTGGCCCCAAGGTACGGGCCGAATTGGCCGGGGACTGTGAGGATGCAAATGCACGGGGATGACCCCGTTAAATCCAGCCAAGCTCAGTAAAACTACCAGCGCACCTCCCCCTAGGTTGAGACAGGCTCCATAAAAGCCGCAGAGTTCGAGGCTGACGGTCGCAATTACGATACGGTCAAATGCGATCGCCGCCCTGGCTAGAGTTAATTCATTCGACGCCAAATTTAGTGAATTGTCTCTACCGCCGAGCTCGCGAAGCTGTTGGCGAATAGCGACGACAGCGAGCAAATCGACACGGGCCATCCAAGCCTGTTCGAGAGCTAATAGTGCCAAGGCGATGGCGAACAGGCTTGTGGCGAATGGAGCCGAATACCAGCGCAGCAAGAGTGCCGCGATCGCCGGAGCAAATGCCCAATGAATTCGTCTTCGCCACCACATCTCGATTGCCGTTTCTATCTGCAGTTCTCGGCCACCTTATCAGGAGTGCAATCTAAGGAAGGAGTGAAATCTCGTCTTTCCCCGATCCCAGCTCGGCATTTCGGAATCTCTGCGGGGCTGTAGAGCCGTCAAAACCCCGTAGCATGGACGAGGACAAAGCACCGCGTCAAGAGGCAGGATCATGGGCCGCAATATTGGTTTGATCGTTCTGGATATTGACGGCACGATCGCAGGCGAGAACAATACTGTAGCCCCTACCGTACGGCAGGCAGTTGCGGCTGCCAAAGCTAAGGGCATCCGCGTTGCTATCGCCACCGGACGCATGTACCGCTCGGCTTGCCGCTTTCACTACGACATTGAAGCCAACATGCCACTGGCCGCTTATCAGGGGGCGCTGGTGAAGGACCCCGACAGCGATCTCGTCCACCGCCACTGGTCGCTACCACTGGATATTGCCCACCAACTGATTCGTCAACTCGAAACCACCGACTTTGTCGTGCACGTGTATGTAGACGACAACCTTTATCTCAAAGAACATAATCCCCTCAGCCAAGCCTATGCTGAGCGATCTCAAGTACCGATCAATCTGCTGGCCGATCTGGGCGCGGAACTCTCTCTCGAACCCACCAAAATCTTAGCCATGGCAGCCGACCCCGAACCCATCGATCGCCTACTTGCAAACGCCCGCGACCAGTTTCCACCAGAACGACTTTATCTAACTAAGTCAGTGCCTACCTTTTTCGAAGCGACTCATCCTGAAGTCAACAAAGGTCGGGCCGTCCAATATTTTGCTGAAGAGATGCTCGGTCTCACTGCTGACAACGTCCTCTGCGTCGGCGACAGCCACAACGACCTGGAAATGCTCGACTACGCTGGCATTGGCGTAGCCATGGGGAATGCTGCCCTCGACGTCCAAGCGCGGGCCAACTGGATTGCCCCTAGCATCGACGCCCATGGAGTAGCAGCGGCGATCGAGGAGTTTGCGCTCTAAAGTAGTTCCCTAACACGCGCTGACGTTAGGAGGTTCTTTCCATCAAATTCGTGCCCCAGCCCGGAGCTGACTGTGCTGCTTTGAGTACGAATGCCGCCAAGTTCTGTAGTTGGTCGTCATCCAACCAACGCGACGATACGCTTCGACATTCCAAACTCTCTTCAGAACCGTCATATACGAGCGGCTCGCGCTGAAAAGCCATCAAGCCTGCTAGCGTATCGCGAGGCGGAGTGGCCTCGCCCAACATCTCCAAGGCTAACGTCACCGTTGGATTTGGTAGCGTCGCTCCACCCACGTGGCAGTTGATGCAGTTGCTCTCGAAAAAGCGTTTACCTTCGCTCAACTGTTCGGGGGTCACCGTTACCATGCGGCCATTCCGATCCAGCGGTAATTCAATGGGTTCGCGCACCCGCAAGTAGTTATTCACGTACCTATCGAACTTGGCGATCGCTGCATCAGTACCTGCTATCCAGGCTGCGATGACCCAGGCGATCGCCAAGAATGCGATCCTGGAACGATTTGCCATCAACCTACTTTTTCCTTCAAATCGAGCGCACTACGCGCCGAGGCGATTCCAGGAAGGATCGTGTGCTTCGCTCTTTGTACCGCCCCAGCCAGGGACGACATTAGATTGCTGCAACACGTGAGCGGCAATTAGCTCCAGCTTCTCATCATCCAAGTTCCGCATCTTGGGATAGATACTCTTGAGTTCGACATTGGGGTGATATTCAAGCAGAGAATCTTCCCCGTCATACGTCAAGGGATTGTGCATATAGTCCACAATCGCTACTACGGTATTGCGAGGAGGTGTGGCATTGGTTAGATCGTCAAGGCTGAGAGTTACGTCAGGGTTGGTATAAGATGTCCCGGCAATGTGGCACTGACCGCAGGCGGCATTAAACAGCTTGCGCCCTTTGGAAAGTTCGTCAACGGCATAAGTTTTTGGCTCCATTGCGGTCAACATTACTGTCCGTGCTTTGATATCCAATTCTTCGTCGGTAGACGAGGAGTCCGCCAGGGCTGGTACGGAGCCGTAGCCAGAAACTGCAACCAGCAGAATGACCGCAAGCCAGAGTGTGAGTTTTTTAAGTAGTGCAAGGGGATCGAACATGATTCTTCCTAAAGCAGATATCGAAGGGAACGGGCGCGATCGCAAAATTAACAGCCTTAAGGGAAATAAACGAACACTATAAAGAATAGATCGAAAAGTTCGTATTCGTTGTTTGGAAGCAAATGCTGAGACCGCAAAACGGCCAGGCCCACTCGCCTAAAGCTGACGTTCTTGCGGCTTCCGGTGACGCGGTTCCAAATTAAACAACGTTTGCAGGGTGCGCATGGCAGCGCGACGCGCCTCAATGTCTTGCTGAGCGCGCAACTGTACCATCGGATCGTGCAGAATTTTATTGACGATACCTCGCGTGAGGGCGTCGATCACCTCTTGGTGTTTGTCGGCAAACTCAACCCCCAAGCGGGACAGCGCTTTTTCCATTTCTTGGGCGCGAATCGTCTCCACTTTTTGCCGCAAACTATTGATCGTGGGAACGGTTTCCAGCGATCGCCACCATTCTTGGAACGCCGCGATTTCTTCTTCCAGCAAGGCTTCTGCTTGCTCGGCCATCTTCAAGCGGTAGGCGCGATTGGCCTCTACGACATCGGCTAGGTCGTCCACGTTAAAACATCGCACGCCAGGCAGTTCGATCGCATCAGCCGCAATGTTTCGGGGGACGGAGATGTCCACCATCATGAGAGACTGTTGAGCCGAAAGCACTCCCTCTAACCGCCCCTTATCCAATAACGGTTCGGTCGCGCCAGTCCCGGTAAATATCAAATCGCAAGTCGACGTGCACTCAAGCAGCTCGCCCAGAGGCCTGATGGCAATATCGGCATCGAACCCTGCGACCATAGCTTTTGCTTTCGTCACCGAGCGATTGACGACCGTAATGCGCGTGGCTCCTTTTGCCAGCAAATGTTGTACTACCAGGCGGGACATTTTCCCTGCCCCGACAACAGCGATCGCCAAATCGGCCAGACTAGAGAGCTTCAACTGAGCCAACTCCACTGCTGCCGAACTAATGGATACGGCTCCGGTACCAATATCTGTATCGGTGCGCACGCGCTTACCTGCTGTAATAGCAGCCTTGAATAGGCGGTTGAGAATGCGCCCCATGCCCTTGCTTGATTGGCCGACTCGCTGGGCTGTCTTAACCTGCGCCAGAATTTGCCCTTCCCCTAGCACTAAGCTGTCCAGACCTGCTGCCACCCGCATCAAATGCGTGACCGCATCCTGATAGAGCAAGGTGAACATGTGCGGTCGAATCGTGACCGGATCGAGCTGCTTGAATTCTGCCAAACACTGCAACGTCTCGCGTATGCCACTCTCTACATCCGAGGTGACGATATAGGCTTCGAGACGATTGCAAGTACTCAATAGCGTCGCTTCATCCACGTGGGCGCAACTGCACAATTGAGCAATCGCAGCTTCAACATCTGCAGCTGGAATACTAAGCTGCTCGCGAATGTTCACTGGCGCTGTGCGGTGACTCAAGCCCACAACGGCTACAAACATGATTCCTCCCAAATGGCCTAGCAGGCGCGAACTCTGCGACTTATTCCCCGCGCAGTCAATAGCTAAAGCAGCGTAGCCGCAACTTTAGTGGCCGAAGTCCCAGGCTTTCTACAGCCTACCCGAGGCCTGAATCCAGTATCGAGGGAGGGCTCGCCAAATTCGCTGAAGAGATGTTACAAAATTGTGTCTCAGATTACATAAATTTACATTTATCAAAGAATTGATGATGCAACGCATCGGCCATTTTGATTGCGCCTCTGTGCGATGGCTGGGTGCAGCGAGGCTGACGAGTACAGCAGAGCAGGGGCGAGGAGCGGCTACAGTCGCTCCTCGCCCCTATAGGTCATGTTTATCATCTGTTGCCCGCGAGGCATGAGTGACAACACATTCAGAACTAATTCGTTCTGACCAATTAGCGCAGTTGCAGGTAGCGTGGGAACTCTTCGTTGACGTGGATGGTATCGACGAAGCGTACGGTTTTGGATTGACTGGAAATCACCAGGGTCTCCGTTCTGGACCCGCCGCCAAAGAAGCGCACCCCACGCATCAGATCGCCATCCGTAATGCCTGTCGCGGCAAACAATACTTCTGCTCCGCTCGCTAATTCTTCCGCTTCATAAATGCGATCCGGGTCTTCAATCCCCTTTTCTTTGAGTTCCTTGAGGGTTTCTTCAACCGGAGGCAGGTAGGTACCAGCTTTCACGACGTCGGGATCGTAAATGAGGCGACCTTGGAAGTGGGCACCCAAGCACCGCATGGCAGCGGCTGAAATGACTCCCTCGGGCGCAGCCCCAATTCCCATAAGCGCGTGGATGCCCGTACCGCTAAATCCGGCAGACAGCGCAGCCGAAATGTCGCCATCGGTAATCAATTTCACGCGGGCGCCAGCATCGCGAATTTCTTTAATCAGTCCGTCGTGGCGCGATCGCTTCATGACCACTACCACGAGTTCTTCTACCGAGCGGTCGAGACAGTCAGCAATGATCTTCAAGTTCTCGGTGGGGGTGTTGTCAATGTGAATTTTGCCTTTTGCTTGGGGAGGAGCGGCTAGCTTTTGCATATAGATGTCAGGCGCATTGAGCAGGCCCCCCCGCTCGGAAATCGACAGCACGGCCATCGAACCATTCATGCCGCCTGCCACCAAGTTGGTACCTTCGCACGGATCGACGGCAATATCAATTTCAATCAATTCTTCTAGACGGCAGATCTCTGCCGCATTGGGCTGAGTGCAAATACCGACTTCCTCGCCAATGTAGAGCATGGGCGCCTCATCCCGCGTCCCCTCACCGATAACAATGCGGCCGCGCATTTGAATCTCGTTCATGCGCTTGCGCATGGCTTCAACGGCCACGTGGTCGGCAGTATTATTGTCTCCTTTACCCATCCAGTGTGCCGACGCGATCGCCGCCTGCTCGACCACTTCAATAATTTCCAGCCCTAACCTGTTATCCACAATCGTTCTCCCAGACAATCGGTGCGTTTCACGTGCGTTCCAGCGGGCAGGCGAGCAACATCAGCCGCCGCGTGCGAATGCCTCCAGCAGGAAGGCGATCGCGCGGGTCATCCGTCCCTATCTCGTTGCAGCGCCAAAACTGTGGTGGGTATCGCCAGGTGTTGACCGCGACACAGCAGCATCACCCGGACCCAAGTTCATAGTTTACCAGGGGGAGTCCCCCTTCGAGCAGCAGTCCCTGTCGCCCCTTTTATCCTCAAACGAGCGGCTTCTTCGGTCAGTATTCAGGTACTCGACCGAACGGTATCGTATCGTTGCGATTTCCGTTCAGTAGGTTAGGAACACTTACAGAAGCTCGACTCAGCTTAAGTCCGAACTCGCTAAGATAGCCCCAGCGACCGTTAGGTCGCGCTCGGGGGTAAGGCAAGCCGCTTTATGGCTGACGATGGCAGGTGCCTGCGGATTGGGTAATCTGACAGTAGTCTCTCTCGTCCAGGCGCGATCTGGGAGAGATGTTGCTAATCTCGATCGCGCTTTGGATGCCGCGACGGTTCCGTATCTCATGCAAACCTGTTACTGCATCAATCCCGATTGCAAGCAACCTTATAACCCGCACGATGCTTTTACTTGTCAAACGTGCGAGCATCCGTTGCTAATTCGCAATCGCTATCGCCCTTACAAGAAGTTGGGGCAGGGTGGCTTTGGCGTCACGTTTCTGGCTCGAGATCAGGACTTACCGTCCAAACCGTGGCGAGTGATCAAACAATTACGAGTGATTGGCGCGTCACCCCAAACTGCTAAGCTCTCGCAAGAGCTGTTTGCGCGCGAAGCTGAAGTTTTAGAAGCCCTCGGACAACATTCGCAGATTCCGACGCTGTACGCCCACTTTGAAGAGGGCGGTCATTTTTATCTCGTGCAAGAATTCGTGCTCGGGCCAACTCTGTCCCGCGAGTTGAAGCGCCACGGCCCTATGTCCGAGGAGCAGGTGCGGAAAGTCCTGCGGGAAGTTGCCGTCGTGCTCAGCTACGTCCACAGCAATAACACCGTTCACCGCGATATCAAGCCTGCTAACCTGATTCGCCGAAAGGAAGATCAGCGCCTGGTCCTGATCGACTTCGGCGCGGTCAAACAAACGAAGCTGGAAGGGATGGAAGTGTCCTCAGCCATCACAGCTATCCGCTCTTTGGGCTATTCGCCACCAGAACAGATGTCGGGCCAGGCGATTGAGCCAGCTAGCGACCTGTATGCGTTGGGGGCGACGTGTCTGAACTTGTTGACGCGACAGCTGCCCACTAAGTTTTTCGACCACAAACATAATTGTTGGACGTGGCGCGAGCAGCTCGAGTTGAGTGATGAATTTATAGATATTTTGACTAAGCTCCTCGAGCCAGCTTTGGTCGATCGCTTTGCTTCGGCAACCGAAGTATTGCGATCGCTGCAAGAGGCATCAGGTGGCGGCATGGTACAGGCTTTATCTGCCCGTGCGTACCGACCGCTGACTAGCCCGCAAAGCACGATTTCGAAAAACTGGTCGTCCCGGCGCACGGAGTTGGGTGAATCTCCTAGTGATACTGGAAATCCGGACACTGGTTCGGGTCGCAGTACGACCAAAATTGGTAGCGTTCCCCGGCGTAAGGCAGCCATTATTGCTCCCACTGGTACGTCTGCTACTTCGACGTCAAAACCCAAGTCAATGATTGGGGCGGATCTGCGCGATCGCGGCCTCGCTAATGAGAATTTCGTCGGTCGCGACCTGCGGCGAGCTGATTTACGTGGAGCCGATCTGACGCGAGCCAATTTGCGCGATGCCGATTTGCGCGGCGTCGTCTATTCAACCCCAAAGCCTGCTTGGCAAAGAGTTGCCCGGCGACTGCTGAAATTGGGCGGAGGGCTGCTCGGTATCGCGATCGCCCTATTCGTGTTCGTAACCGTGGTCGGTGCGGCGGCAGGTATCACCTACTGGCTGGCAAATCGATTTCTGCCCCAATTCACGCTCGCATTGGCCGGTCTTGTCGGCCTCGGTGCTTGTTTTGCTGTCGGTCGCAAAGCATGGCAGCTTTCCGAACGGGGTTTCGATTTATTCCGCGCCCCAGTTTCACGATCGCAGCGATTCACCAATTTACGCGAGACGCAGCTAAGCGGAGCCAAAATGGAAGAGGATTTTCGCCGATACGCTCGCAGTCAGGGTGCATTGCTCGATTAATGATCGTACCCGACCTCACATTGATTTGACCATTCGGGTTGGGATGTCGTGATCGGCCAAATCGGTCTTGATCTCAGCGATCGAAAGTTGGCCGAAGTGAAGTAATGAAGCCAGCAGAGCCGCTTCAGCTTTGCCGACAGTGAGTGCCTCGCGAATGTGAGTGCAGTTGCCTGCTCCTCCAGAAGCAATGACGGGGATAGAAATAGCTTCAGCCACGCGGCCGGTGAGATCTATATCGTAGCCAGCTTGCGTGCCGTCTGCGTCCATACTGGTCAGGAGGATTTCTCCGGCCCCGCGTGCTTCCATTTCTCGGGCCCAAGCGATCGCGTCTAGTCCCGTCGCCTCGCGACCGCCCCGGACGTAGACTTCCCAGGTAGGTTCTGCGCTGGTGAGACTTTCGCCCGCGTCTGCCGAGTGTCGGCGCGCGTCGATAGCCACGACAATGCACTGTTGCCCGAACAGAGCGCTAGCTTCATCGATCAATGCAGGTCGTTTGACGGCAGCAGAGTTGATGCTCACTTTATCCGCGCCAGCCCGCAGCAGCCTGCGAATGGTCTCGACATCGCGTACGCCGCCTCCCACGGTTAGGGGAATGAACACCTGCTCGGCAGTACGTTGGATGACATCGTAGATGACATCGCGATCTTCGTGGGTTGCAGTGATGTCGAGAAAGACCAGTTCGTCCGCCCCGGCTTCGTTATAAGCCTGGGCCAACTCGACTGGGTCGCCCGCATCAATCAAATTGACGAAATTCACGCCTTTAACCACGCGCCCGGCATTGACATCGAGGCAAGGAAGAATGCGTTTAGCTAGCACGTGCTTCGAGGAGAACGACTTTTCGAGTGTGACACAGGGAGCGAGGCGGTGACGCAGTGGAAGGCATGATACGAATTCAAGTGGCTTGAATCCTGACGAGGATAACAGAATGACAGCTTCAGAATGGATCCTGGAAACACCCAGGTTGAAGTTCAGGCCGTTGCGCGCCAAGGATCTGACTGACTTGGCCGCCATCTTTGCCGATCCCGCAGTGATGCAGTACGTAGGTGGACCGCGATCGCGATCTGAAACGCGACGCTACCTGAACTCATACATCGAGCATTACGAAACGTGGGGGTACGGATTGTGGGCCACGATCTCCAAAGACAGCGGCACGTTAATCGGGCGCTGCGGTCTCGTCAATCAGACCATCGACGGCCAAGCCGAACTCGAAGTGGGATATTTGCTCGCCAAAACCTATTGGGGGCGAGGCTTAGCAACTGAAGCCGCGATCGCCATTCGAGATTACGGCCTGACTGCGAGCGTTCGCGCCCTCATTTCCATCATCCACGTCGACAATCATGCCTCACAACGAGTAGCCAGAAACATGGGCATGACTTGCGAACGTCACCTGGCGTGGAAAGGGTTTCCCGTTGGCATTCACAGGCTATCGACAACAGGAGATCTTCCACGGTAAGAGCCTCAAAGCCATCGTTTGGCTTTATGACGGTTGCAGGCCGTAAAGTTCGTTGTCATCAATCAAGGGTTCGAGTTGCCAGTTATGGGTTTCCAGCGCTTCGCGGACCCGAGCAGACGGACGGAAGGCAAAGGCAGGGCGATCGCGTTCCAAGGCCGAGATATCGGGAGAAGTGGAGAGCAGGAGAAAGCTAACGTCATCATCGAGCGAGTGACTGAGAGCCCACAGATCGCCGGAGTTGGTATATTCAGCGCCAATGTCGCTGACGAGTGTCGGTGCCTTTGCTGCATTGAGCTGTTCGATAATGGCCGCGTTATCGTAGCTCACGTCTTTGGACCACCAGGTGGATGCCGTCACGCCGATTGCATTCGAGACGACACTGCCGACCAATACGAGCGCGACCAAGCTCTTCCAACTGCGGCTACCTTGACTGAGCCCCACAGACATCCAAAATCCCAGCGCCAGCCAAACAGCGGGAAAACAGCCCAGCAAGTAACGGGGAATGACCGACCGAATGCCACCCCGCAGCAGATCGGGGGCCAGCAATACCAGCAGCGGCACGAGTGCTGTCGCGAGTAAAAACAGCCATGTTGTCGGATGCGTCTTGCGGATAGTCAGCCAAAATGCCAGTACCAACAACCCCAAAGTCGGAAGACCGAGAATGTATATCCCGAGGGGATCGGCAAAGAGATCGAGATCGAACGTCGGCACGGTAAAGCTAAAAACCCAGCGTTCGAGCCGATGCAGCCAGGTCGTGTCGACATGGGCCCAACTCGTCGTGACCGCGACCTGAGCGCGACGCTGATAGACCACCCACAACCAGGGGCCATACAGCAGCGTTACCGCCAACATGGCGCGGAAATATTGCCAAAACGGTTGCCATGCTGAAGATACAAATAACCCAGTTCCCCCAACGCGCAGCTGATTGCGCCTGGCTGCTAACGGTGTCTGCGGGTGGTTGATACTGAAAAGCCCCAGGAGAAAGCAATACGCGCCGTGGGCGATCGCGTTCAGGATGAAGAAGGGATGCGTATAGAGAGCGATTGTCGCAGTAGCAATGTATCCGAACCAGTGACCCCATTGCCGCGTTCGGACGGCACGTAATAAGAAAATACTGCTGAGCAAGATCGTGCCTGTCACTAGGCTGTATTGCCGAGCTGTTTGCGCAAAATGAATGTCAAACGGCCCTAGGGCAAACGCCACCATGGCCAGCCAACCTGCCAAAGGATTGGCAAAAATCTCGACGCCCAGAACGTACATCAGCGGCAATGCCAGCAAACTGAATAGAACGGCCAAGCTGCGGGTCGCCGTCACCGAGTCCCCGAACAGTTGCATCCAACCGCGGGTTAGCAAGAAATACAGGGGCGGGTGTTGAGCGTCTTCGAGATAGAGCGATCTCACGGTGTCGGCGGTCGTGCTGCCCGGCTGGATCGTTTGATAATTGCGCAAATCAGCTACCGTGGCCACGCGATTTTGCAACCAGCGATCGTCGAAGTCCAGCCGAGTTTGGCCAACAGCCCGTAGCGAGGTGTAAGCCTCGTCGTGACTGTAGGGCTTCAGATCGAGATTGGCGCAGCGGAATCCTACGCCGGCAACGATTAGAGTCACCAAGATCCATTGCCAGGGTGAAGCAGGATTCAATCTGGGTTGCTCGTACACGGCCAATATCCTCAAGCGATCGCGTCTGCGAGTTTATGTAGGGCCACGCAAGGTACTTTCATGCAATCTCAGGTCGCTCAGATTTGGGCCACCGAGATTGCGCGCGTCGTAGTGTCACGGGTCAGAACGCGAGGACGCAGCAGGATTTTGAAAATTAGCCAAATCGAGCGCAGTTCCCCCGGTGTATTGCGCCGCTGCCACTGACCGGGTCGACAAAAGAGCATTTCAATCAAGCGACGCTGATTGCCCAAATCGATCTCGTCCTCTGCAAACGCGAGTTGCACGCTAGGAAAGGTGCCGTCTTGACGCACCTTTACCACCCGCACCGGGATGCAAATGCCCGCATCAACGATCTCGAATTCTGCTTCTAGCGGCGTATCGGAAACCGGGAATCCTGCTTGCGTGAGCTCGACGCACGCCCCCACTTCCGAAATAATGTCGGTCGTTCCCCACCATTCGAGATCGCCTACTCGCAGCCGCGCAATCCGCCGCAGGCCAAACCATTCATACGGATCGGGATTAGGCACGTCTAGCAGAATCAGCAGAGCGATGCCTACCATCATCAAGTTATAGGCGCTCCAAATCCAGCCCCAGCTCATCCCCGTCCAATGCTCAACCATGCGGTAGTCTACGCTCAGACACAGGCCCAAATTGCGCCACAAGCTGAACGCCGTGATGATAAATAGAGCCACCAAAGGCCACGCCAACGACCAGTTGAAGGTAAAGCGATCGCTTGTCGTCCCTTTCGGCGTGACCTTGAAACCTCTGGCAAAGGGGTTGAGCATGACTTGAATGACAGTGAAGGCCAAGGGAAACACCAGCACCAACGAATAGATATCAGACAGTAAAGCCGAACGCGATCGCCGATTTAGCCAGGCGAACACGGTGAGCTGGACTAAATAAAACGGCAGCGAATAGTACATCAGTTCGGCTGCCGTTGCTTGAATCGGAATGACGAGCAGAAATGAATAAGCTAACGGCATCAGTAAGAAGACGACACGAGCAATGCTGCTAAACCAGTGCAGTAAGCCTTCCAAATGTCCTAGGCGCTGTACGAAGGTCAAGCCGGAAATCGTGAGCGGATTGGCGTCGATAAACAATCCCTGCAGCGTCCCACGAGCCCAACGCAAACGCTGAGTGGCGTGAGCCGCAATGTTCTCTGCTGCTAAACCTGCGCTGAGTTTCTCGTCTAGGTAAACAGCTTCGTATCCTTCGGCAGCTAAACGAATACCCGTGAAATAGTCTTCACTCAGAGAATCAGTGACGAAACCGCCTGTTGCTTCAATAGCGCTGCGCCGCATGACAAAAGACGTGCCCGAACAGACAACACTACCCGAGCCATCGCGCATGGGCTGGATTTGCCGATAAAACACCTCTTCTTCGGGTGTGAGCGTATTTTCTAATCCCAAATTGCGGGCAATGGGATCGGGATTGTAGAACGTTTGCGGGGTCTGCACCAAGCCAACCCCCTCGTCCTGGAAAAAGCCGACCGTGCGAGTCAGAAAGTTCGTCGTCGGCACGAAATCGGCATCAAACACGACAATGAGTTCACTTTCAGTTAAAGGGATTGCGTGATTGAGGTTCCCTGCTTTGGCATGCTCGTTATGAGGCCGTGCCACGTACTCGCATCCCAAGCTTTGGGCCAGAGCTTTAATATGGGGCCGACGCGTGTCATCCAACAAATAAATCGTCTTGTGGGGATAGTCGAGTGCTTGGCAACCGACCACCGTCCGGCGCAGGATAAATTCCGGCTCGTTATAGGTCGGGATCAGAATATCTACGTTGGGGCAGTATGCGCCAGCCTGTACGTCTCGAGATAGCTCGTCTGCTTGACTAGTGCGATCGCGTACTTTCACCAACAACAGCAGCTGGATGACATTGCCCGCCAATACCAGCATCTCCATGGCGTAGAGCCCCAAACTGAAAGCCCCTTGCAGCGGCTCCGATAGATTGAGCGTCGAGAGCGATCGCCAAACGACGTAACGCATCGCCAGGGCTAGCAAAATCGTAATGGTGGCAAAGCGCGACCACGCTTGGGGCTGGGGTGAAAGCCTGGTGATAAGCAATGCCACGAGAAATAAGATAACTGCCGGAGCAATGAGCAATTCTCCCGTCACCAGGGGGACTTCCAGCCACAGCGGCGGTGACAGTTGCAGCCGTTGCAGCGTCTCAAAAATGCGACTGATGCGTCCTTCGCCTGCAAACCAGGCCGCGACAATGGCTCCGGAACCCATCACGATTCCGAACATGATCGATGTGGCGAGATGGAGTTTGACCGGCGGGGGAGTTGCCAAGCGCGACAGTCGCGCAGAGGCCGAGCGTGGAGGAACTGTAGGCTGGTGAGTCATGGGTTTCGATCCGTCACGCTAGAGAAAGCAGAAATTTAACAGCTGAAAGCTTCTGATCAAGAGCGATCTACTTTCGCTGCCAGACGCGGAATAGTTCTCAATATGTATAGTTTATTTTTTACCGCCCACAGGGTGTGGTGGAATAGTTTCGAACTTCATACGGTCTCTGGTTACCGTTCGTAACCCATACGGTTCACAACCTACAAGCGGGCTTGCCATGCAAACCGTGACGAAATCAACAATTGTGATGGAGATAGGGGCGATTTTCCCTTTTCCGAATCCGCCATACTGCGTCGCGAGCAGTCATTTCATATCCTACTGACTGATAAAAACACTCAAAACCAATGACCTCATTTAAGCAATAGCCTCTGACAGAAGGTGGGGCCTGCGCGTACAGTTCGAATCGGGTGAAGAGGATTGCTTTCCATGGCCGAGATCCCAGCAGAGGTA
>JBCBVC010000013.1:0-47048 GCA_039817845.1 Cyanobacteria bacterium J06642_2 | reverse complement strand
TTGGCTCATTATATTAGTTAGTAATTTTATTGTTGGGAAAAGAGTGTCAAAGATATCATTATTTATTGCTCAAGAGAAAAAGGAGAAAGCTTGACGGTCTATTCGAGCCTAATCCAACTCCCAACCCCCCTGTCTGAATCAGCACATCAAATGCATGCCAGTTTGAATCGCCTCTGGCTAAGAAGGACGATGTATCCGATTTGCTAAAAATCACCCTGTCAATTACTCGCCAGAAAGCAATGCACACAGAGAAGATCAAAAGTGGGATACACTGAGCAATAAATAATGATATCTTTGACACTCTTTTCCCAACAATAAAATTACTAACTAATATAATGAGCCAAGCACCTAAGACAATTGCCGCAGTGGCAATTCCAGTTGTCGATGTGGTGCCCATTACCGCCAATCCGCTTAAAAGAGCCCCACAGAGGATGATCGGCTTCCGGTTAATCATAAACCAGGCTAAAAAGTAAGCAAAAGCCATGCTAAAGTACGAACCCGCATTTGACGGTTCACCAAAAGAGCCATTAAGTCTTGGAATCCCCATAATTGTCTGACCATAGGCCAAACTTCTATGCTCAACCCCAAAGAAAAATTCATACGGAAAGGGAATAATGCCGTAATATCTTGCTAGCCCTTGCCATATGAATATTGACATGGCAATCGAGAAGCTGTAGAGAAATATATTTGTTGAAAGCTTCTTTGTCTGAAGTGCATACACAATAAAGATTAGATTGAGTGTTATGTAAACGCTTTGACCAAAATTGCTAAACGTCCACTTAAGGGGAGCCGCTTGGCTTCCAAGGCCCTCTCTAGGTATATAAACTGGCATACCCTCAAATACGATAGGTAATATTAATGAAGAGATAAAACATATTATCGTCAGGACAGTAGTAACATAAACAATCTGTTTTGTAGCTCTGTTAACTGTTACTGTTTTGCCCACTAAGATATTAATGAATAGTCTTAGACTTACTAAGAGTGCGATGAGATAGTAAGGATGAAGGCCAAACCCAAACCCTGAAATACTAAGGCTACCTGTGGATACACCCGGTAGAACAATAGCTAGAATACCTAGTGCGGGCAAATATTTTGGTTTGAATAAAAACGTTGTGAGTGCGACCAGATATAGTATAAGCATCCAGCTCTATGGGCCCCTTTTTGTCTGTTCATTACGCCATTATACTTCTTGTCGTTCGCACTCATAAGTGCGACTCTACCATTGGCAAGAAGTGAGTAACGGTTTTTACCCTGCAATATGAGACTATCTGCAGAGCTTGGCGGGCATCTTTGCCACAGGATTCTCGTGGTTAATGTTGAATGTGCTAACACCAATTAACTACGAAGCTGCTTGTAATACGGCATCAACGATAAACGGATAGCCTGTCAAGGACTGGACGACCTCATTGGTCAACCCCTATACAGCCTTTGCAGTGCTAATGTGGCTTGCTTAGTTCCATTTCAGTAGAAGCTCAGGCTATTTGAATGTACTTCGCCTGGTTAAGAAACGGGTAGTCCTAGCCAAGTAAGGATGAGTTGTAGTGATGGACAAACATCCAGATAGCTCCGATATGATTCTTGAGCTTCTTGGAAAAGGAGAGAATTTTACGTACCAAGCATGACACTCGCTGACGCAGGGTACAGTTGAAGCGTTCGATATAACCGGTTTTGCCCGTTGCCTTACCCACAGCTTGGTGGCGTTGCTGAGGAGAGACGAGAGCGGTTGCCATTGCAGACTCCCAATCGGTTAAGACCACGGAAAAAAGGGAGAGGTCTACGGGTTTGATGGTGGCAAGAAGGTTAAAGGGCGTAAACGTCATCTATGACTGACTCTCAAGAATTGCTGATTGGTTTGCTTGTGAGTGAAGCCAACGCTTCGGAGCAATTAGGGGCAGTGGTGGTGCTTGATGAGGCAGCCGAGAAACTCTCGAGGCTGGAGGTGGTTTGGGGTGACCAAGGGTACTCAGGCGAGCGATTTGCTCATGCGGTGCAAGAGGTCTGTGGCAAGCAGGTGAGGGTGGAAGTGATTGAGCGTGAATCGAAAGGGTTTCAAGTGTTGCCCAAGCGCTGGATTGTGGAGCGTATTTGGATGGCTCAATCGATATTGCCGTTTAAGTAAGGACTACGAGCTGCATAGCGAGACGAGCGAAGCCATGATTTTTGGGTCATTGATTCGTTTAATGACTCGCAGGATAGCCACCTTAATCCCTCGTTAACAAATCAGCTCTCAAACACAGATGTTGCTCTTCAATGGACTTTGCTCTGCTTAAAATCTGCAAAACTGGGATGCACTCAATTAACGAGCTGTCGCCATACCCCAACGAAAGTAGGGGGAGGCGGAAATGCGATCGCCAGACTCGATGAAGAGTTGGCCTAAAATAAGGGTAGTTTGCCACGCAATGGCGCGAGAGGTAATTAGATGACTCAGGCAACATTGGAACTGACTCCCGAGAATGTTGAAACCGTGCTAGACGAGTTGCGACCTTATTTGATCGCGGATGGTGGAAATGTCGAACTAGTGGAGCTGGATGGCCCCGTGGTGAAACTCCGTCTGCAAGGTGCCTGCGGTTCCTGCCCGAGCTCCACAATGACTCTGAAAATGGGGATCGAGCGCAAACTACGCCAAACTATCCCTGACATTATCGAAGTCGAGCAAGTGCTCTAAATCCGTCTTCAGCTCGACCTCAATCACCTGCTCTACTCCATCAGAACTGAAAAGGGAGAGATGCTATGCGCCTCTCCTCTATTTGAGAGCGTGCGAGTCACCTCCCTCTCGATCGGAATCCCATATGGTCTCCGCGATCTCTGGTGGAGGCCATTACGTTGAGATGGGGAAGGCTTGAGGAGAATGTTTCATGCTGAGAGAGCATTTCAACCGATTGATACCCACTGTTTTCCATCCGGCGATGTGCCGAGAACTGACCTTCCCCCGAAAAAGTAGACAGTCCGCTTGAGTTGAAAATCAAGGAGACTGTAGACATGTCAAAAAAACCACGCCGGATGTTCACTGATGAGCAGAAGTCCGAGGCCGTTGCTATCGTCAGGCAATCAGGCAAGTCAATCTACCAAGTGGCTCGTGAGATGGGATTGACCGAAAGCGCTTTACGTAACTGGGTCAAGAAAGCAGAGCTAGCCGAACAGCCCGTGCCACCTGGAGAGTTGAGCAGCGCCGAACGTCAGGAGTTAGTGCAACTCCGGCGAGAGCTCAAACGGGTGAAGATGGAGCGAGATTTTCTAAAAAAGGTCTCCACCTTCTTTGCCAAGGAAAGCTGCGAGTTTACGAGCTAATCGAGGTTGAGAAGGAGAACTTTCCGGTGTCATTAATGTGTCGAGCCCTCAACCTAAACCGCAGCGGTTACTATGCTTGGCTGCGCCGTCGAGACTCACTACGAGCGCAGGAGAATCGAGTCTTGTGCAGGCAAATTGTCGAGATTTTTGAAACCAGTCGAGCCACTTATGGGTCACCCCGAATTCATGCGGTGCTGCGCGCGCGTGGTTTTTGCGTCGGTCGCAACCGGGTGGTACGACTGATGAAGGACCTGGGGATTCGAGCTCGAGTCAAGCGTCGATTCAAGACGACAACCGATTCCGAGCATCGGTATCCTATCGCTGATAACGTTCTGGCCAGACAGTTTGAGACCTGTGAACCCGACCGGGCTTGGGTAGCCGATATAACCTAGGTGTGGACGAGTGCAGGCTGGCTTTATCTGGCCGTCATTATTGACCTGTTCTCACGACGAGTGGTGGGTTGGTCAATGGCCGAGCATATGCGGACAGCCCTGGTTTTGAGAGCCTTGGAGGCTGCTTTAGGCCAGCGCCAAGCTTCACCGAAAGGACTCTTATTCCACTCGGACCGAGGTAGCCAAGATGCCAGCGCTGACTATCAAAGAGCTCTACAAGCAGCTCAGATTGAAGGGAGTATGAGTCGGCGAGGGAATTGCTGGGATAATGCAGTGGCTGAAAGCTTCTTTGGCACGATTAAGACTGAGTTGATTCACACTCAGAACTTTTCGAATCAAGCTCAGGCCAAAACATCGATTGCTGAGTGGATTGAAGTTTTCTACAATCGGGTGCGGATTCACTCCACCCTTGGGTTCCTATCCCCTGTTGAGTTTGAGGCACGATATTGGTCGTCGCTAGACCAGGCTGTTGCTGCTTAACTTGACTGTCTACGTTTTTGGATCAAGATCAAACTTTTAGATTTTTAGACTGAATCGGTCGTCAGCAAGCGCAACGTTCGTCTTCGAGTAACCATTGCGCCGGTGCTGCATGATTGATTTTAGCCAAGCAGCGATCGCCTTCAATTAGGTTCAGGAATGCGACCGCCACCCAGCAGATACAGCAAAGCCATGCGCACGGCAACGCCACTGGCCACCTGTCGTTCGATAAGGTTGAGTTCCGCGTCCTCCATGACCTCCGAACTCAGCTCTACGCCACGATTGACGGGACCGGGGTGCAGGAGTCGGACATTCGGATGACAGAGCTGAAGGCGATCGCGAGTAATGCCATACAGTCGATGATACTCTCGCAGGCTGGGCAGTAGAGATGCAGTCATGCGCTCCTGTTGCAGGCGCAGGGCCATGACGAACTGTGCGTTTTCGAGAGCGGCATCTAGATGCCAATGGACAGGTACTCCGTAGCTTTCAAAGGTTTTGGGGACTAGCGTCGATGGACCCGCGAGATGAAGGTCTGCACCTGCAGCCTTGAGGCTCCAAATGTTCGATCGCGCGACGCGGGAATGCAAGAGATCGCCTACGATAGCGATTTTGAGACCCTTCAGTATCTGAGGTCGCGGGTCTTTGGCGTCGATGTGGGAGCAAAGGGTAAATAGGTCAAGTAAGGCTTGTGTCGGGTGCGCGTGTTGGCCGTCCCCGGCATTGAGAACGCTGACGTTGCCGCTGAGGCGATCCATTTCGCGCGCAATTGCCTGCGGCACGCCGGAGTGACCGTGGCGAATCACCATAATGTCAGTCCCCATCGCCAGAAATGTACGGGCGGTGTCGAGAATAGTTTCACCTTTATTGAGCGATGAGGTGCCAGGAGCAAAGTTCATCGTATCTGCGGAGAGGCGCTTGGCCGCTAGTTCGAAACTGTTGCGGGTGCGAGTTGAAGACTCAAAGAAAAGATTGGCGACGACTTTGCCTTGCAGAGTAGGCACCTTACGATTGCGCCGAGCCAGGACTTCTTGGAAACTGGCTGCCGTACGCAGCACGATCGCGTATTCCTCTGCGGAAAAATCTTGCAGCGTCAATACATGTCGCCGCTGCCATCCTGTCTCCATCGCCTCGCCTGCCCGTATCTGCCGCTCGTCCGTATTCAGAGTACGAGAAATTCAGGCGCGAACGTCGGCTGTTAACTCATCTGGCAACATCCCTGGCAACGGCGTAATTTCAACGCGACCGGCATCGAGATCGACAATCGGAACGAACGCTTCAACAAATGGAATTAAATAGCTCGTGTCCTGCCAAGTAATTTCCAGAATGTCGTGGCCTGAGGGCAAAACGTCGGTCACTCGGCCCAATTCCCGCCCTGATTCGCGTTCAAACACGGTTAGACCGATCAGATCGGACACGAGAAATTCGCCTTCCTCTAAATGCGGGCGATCGCTCGCTGGCACCATCAAAAACGAACCCACCCAAGCCTCGGCCTCAGTGCGATCGCGAATGGCATCGAACCGGACGCGAAAAACATTTTTCCCCGGCTGCTGTTCTCCACTTTGCAGCTGAACTGGGACTGGAGGAGCGTGCTTGGGATGAGCCGGACGCAACCAGCGAGCACCTGGTTCGGTAAAACGTTCCGGAAAGTCCGAAAACGACAGGATTTTGACGATTCCTCTGAGTCCGTGGGCGCCGACAACCTTACCGACGATCAACCACTCTTCTCGTGCCTCTGCCAATGGTGTTAGTCCGAGCTCGCTGCGCTTAGTATCTCATTGTCGAGAATGCTGAAGACTGGGATATCGTTCGTCAACGCCGATGAGAGATTAAAGATTGACCAAAGAATTGGGGTAATTGCAAACTCGCAAGCCATACTTCTTAGTTGAGGCAATGAAACTCAATCATCCTCACACTGCTGCTTACTAGACAGGAACGCTACTATGAATTCCATCGTGCTGATGGCTGAAATTCTTACCGAACCGGAGCTACGCTTCACTCCCGACAATCTAGCGGTAGCCTCGTTTCTCATCAGTTTTCCTAGTACGCGCCCCGACGATCCAGACAATCAGGTCCGCGTTGCCATGTTTGGCGATGCAGCGCAGCAGGCCGTGGACGAACGCAAAGTCGGCGATCGCGTTATTTTGGAAGGCCAGCTCAACGTTGACTCTATCGAGCGCGACGGTCGGAAAGAGAAGCGCGCTGAAGTTAGCGTCCGTCGCATCCATTTGGTGACAGGGGAAGTTGCCAGTACCGCTCCCGCCGCCTCGGCTCGTCCCGCCAGTCGCAAACAAACGCCTCGACCAACAGCGGCAACTCCGACACCTGCTTCCACAGGTGCTCCCGACCTGGACGACATTCCCTTTGCTCCCCCCGCCGACATGAAAACGATCTGGCTTTAGAGTCAAACCGCCCAAACGGATGGCGCTCAAAAAACTTCAAAGGCGTGGGCAAAGTAATCCTGAACGTGCCATTGCAGGCCACTATCGCTACGACGCACGAGAGCGACGTCAAACTGGCAGGCAAAATCTTCGTATTGAGAATTCCGAGCGAGATAGGCGCGCGCAGCCAGAATGATTTTCTGTTGCTTGCGCGCGTCGACCGCTAACAGACCGGAGCGATCCCAGCCGCTCGTGCTGCGAGTTTTGACCTCTACAAAGGCAAGCGCGCGATCTCGCATAGCTACAATATCCAGCTCGCCCCACCGACATCGCCACTGTCGCGCCCGGATCGTCCATCCCCGTTGCTGCAAGTAACCGCAAACGCAGCTTTCGCCCGCATCGCCAATCTGCTGCTGAGACGTTTTCGGGGCGGATGATTCGGTCATAGGTGTGGGAATGCACGCTCTTGGTTAAGAATAGAAGATAGGGCGCATGTGAGAACGAAGATGACGAGATGGCAACCAGCGAGTGTGAAATTAGGATGGGGTCGCCACGTGATGCGATGGTTGACGTTGGTCGCCATGGCTCTTTGCACTGTGTTTTGGGCGATCGCATTGCCAGCAGCGGCGTCCAATTATGACAAGGAAGATCTGCAGGGACGAGATTTTGCAAACCAGAATTTGATCGGTTCGTCCTTCGTCAAAGCCAATTTACGGCGCACCGACCTGCATGACTCAAATGCCGTGGGCGTCAGTTTTTTCGGTGCTAACATGCGGCAGGCAAATCTGGATGGCGCGAACCTCACTGGCGCTACGTTTGATATGGCTGATATGGAGGGAACCAGCCTGCGCGGTGCTATCCTTGCCGACAGCATGATGTGGCTGACCGAATTTGATAAAGCCGATATTGAAGGAGCCGACTTCACCGACGCACTCCTGCGCAGCGATGCCCAGTCTGCGCTTTGTAAGCGTGCTTCCGGAACCAATCCCGTTACTGGCGTAGCGACCCGCGACTCGCTCGAATGCGATTGAACGCAGCTGTTTCAGCGTGCCTCCCGATACCCGTCATCTGACGTCACTATTGCACTTGCCGTGTCTGCATCGGTTGTTTCTCCGCCTCGACCTCGTTTGGCTGTAACGCTTGGCGATCCAGCTGGCATCGGTCCTGAAATTATTCTCAAAGCCCTGGCTGAGCCGAACTGGACTGCACGGACTGAGATTGCTGTTATTGGCGATCGCGCCACCCTCGAGCATACTTACCACTCTCTACGTGACGTTGCGACCGATCCTCTTGTCGACCCCGAGCAGCTCCGTGTCTTGGACTGCCCGACTGACAATAAGATTGTCACGGGGTCGGGCGATGCTCGCAGCGGAGCAGCGAGTTTTGCGTATCTCCAATCGGCTATTACCCGCACGCTCGCGGGAGAGTTCGACGGTATTGTGACAGCCCCCATCGCGAAATATGCCTGGGCTGCGGCCGGACATCACTTCCCCGGCCAAACTGAAGTGCTGGCCCAACTCAGTCAAACCGAACGATTTGCCATGACCTTCGTCGCCCGCTCTCCTCATACCAACTGGCGCATGGTCGTGACCCTCGCTACGACCCACATTCCTCTGCGTCAGGTGCCAGACGCGCTCGATGCAGACTTAGTACGCTGGAAATTTGACTTGCTGCATCGCACGCTCCAGGTCGAGCTAGGCATCGCCCGCCCGCGTATTGCCGTAGCAGGTCTCAATCCCCATAGTGGTGAAGCTGGACACCTCGGCCGGGAGGAGGTGGAATGGCTGTCAGCCCTCGTGGCCGATTTGCCGGACGCGATCGGTCCCGTTCCTCCCGATACGCTTTGGGTAGAGGCAGGACAGGCGTGGCGAGATTGCGATCGCCGCGCCGCAGATGGCTACCTCGCGCTTTATCACGACCAAGGATTGATTCCGTTAAAATTGTTGGCCTTCGACCGGGCGGTGAATGCCACGATTGGGTTGCCCTTTGCGCGGACTTCTCCCGATCATGGAACCGCCTTTGACATCGCCGGACGCGGCATTGCCGACCCTCGCAGCCTGAAAGAGGCGATCGCACTCGCCATTGAATTCACGAGCTGCCGTCAGCAGCGCACCTTCGCGTAAACCGTTTGAGCGCATAGAGCGAACTCGCTCGCGAGGACATCACCCAATCCAGACAACCTCATCGTCATCAATACCGACAGCTGGCTCGGGGCGGGGCGCTGGCCTCATTAATTCACTGGCATCGGTGAAGTGGGAGCGCCGTTCCGACTCGGGCACTAAAGCTTCGAGGAAAAAGTTTACGGTTTCGGGCTTCAACCAACCTTTGAAAGCCGCAAGCGCACCGAAACGCAGGCCAGTAATTCTCTGTTCGGTCAACAGCTCCTGAATTTGGGGCTCTTCCAAGAGCCCAGCAGCCTTAAAATACTGCCCTAACGGTTTGTTACGATAGCTCCCACTGGCTTGAGGCCATTCCTCAACGAAGAAGTCTATTGTCTTTTGCTTCAGCCATCCTCGCAGGGTCAAGATATCTCCGAAGCGGAGATTACTGTTGTCAGCTTGATCCCGTAATACTACGTCAACTTGAGCGTCCGATAGCAAACAAGCTTGACGCAAGAGCTGACCGATTGGGAGCGAGAAGGCAGAGTGGGGCACAATTTGGCTTCACTAACTACAGTGTATTTACTATACTAAATTGACTTCAATCTCAAGCCCTGACAAGTTTAATTTCGTCACGCCGTCTCAGATTCCTCACACTATGATGTCCGTAATGGGCATTGATAGCCGAACTCGCGCTTGCCTGCAGTACATCCGATCGCTTTTTTTGCTGCTGCTTCTCTTCGCTCATGCAAACGATTAGTCCGCTTTGGCAAAATCGTGCGGCACTCGAAGCCCGCCTGAAAGAGCTGCCGATGGAGCCAGGGGTATACCTGATGAAAGATCGCACCGATGCGATTCTTTACGTAGGCAAGTCTAAACGCTTGCGATCGCGGGTGCGCTCTTACTTCCGATTTAGTTCTGACCTCACGCCCCGCATTCAGCGCATGGTGGTGCAGGTTTGCGAAATTGAATTTATCGTCACCGATACCGAAGCAGAAGCACTGGCACTGGAAGATAACCTGATCAAGGCCAACCAGCCGCCTTACAACGTTCTGCTCAAAGACGACAAGAAATACCCCTATCTCTGCATGACGTGGTCGGAGGACTACCCGCAGCTATTCATTACTCGCAATCGCCGCTGGAAATCGCGCCAAACAAAGGGAGATCGAGCTCGTACCGATCGCTATTACGGCCCCTATACGGACGTCCGCCTGCTGCGTCATACGCTGGGGTTAGTCAAGCGCATTTTTCCCTTGCGACAGCGTTGGAAACCGCTACATAAGGATCGCCCCTGTTTGAATTACGACATCGGACGCTGTCCCGGCGTATGCCAGAGCTTAATCGACCCAACGAGCTACCGCCAGACATTGCAACAGGTGGCGATGATCTTTCAGGGGCAAGCTGAAACGTTAATGGGCGAGTTGAGCCAACGCATGCTCACAGCGGCTGAAGCGGAAAACTACGAGGCAGCGGCACGACTGCGCGACCAGGTGAAAGGCCTGCAACAGCTCGGCGAAACCCAAAAAGTTTCCTTGCCTAATTCCACGGTTTCGCGAGACGCGATCGCCCTGGCTGCTGACGAGCGTCACGCCTGCATTCAGCTTTTCCAAGTGCGCTCGGGCAAATTAGTCGGTCGTTTGGCCTTTGTGGCGGAGCGGGCGTGCAATCGCAGTGCTCTAGAAAATAAGACTGAAGAAACGAGTGAGACGGTCGCCGTCCTTGGCAATTCTGAGAACGTTCCTGCAGCTGAGGCCGACGATAGCGATCTACCCCTAATTTTGCAGCGCGCCCTCGAAGCCCACTACCGCAATTGCGATCCGGTCGAGATTGCCCCGGAAATCTTGACCCAGTTTCCCCTCCCCGATGCTGACTTCATCGAAAGCTGGTTGAGCGAGGCCAAGCGACGTAAAGTGACGCTTATCGCTCCACAACGACAGAGCAAAGCCGAACTGTTGGAGATGGTAGAGCGAAACGCTCAGTACGAACTCGATCGCGCCCAGCGCAGCGCGGACCGCAACGCGATTGCCCTCAAACGCTTGAGCGAAGTCCTCGACTTACCGGGATTACCTCATCGCATTGAGGGCTACGATATCTCTCACATTCAAGGTTCTGATGCTGTAGGCAGTCGCGTCGTCTTTATCGACGGCCTCCCGGCCAAACAACACTACCGTCGCTACAAAATTCGCAACCCCGATATTCACTCCGGTCGCTCCGACGACTTTGCCAGTCACGCAGAAGTAGCCAAGCGGCGGTTTGGCAACATGTCAGCCAACGATACTCCCGATCTCGTGGTAATCGACGGGGGTAAAGGACAACTTTCTGCGGTCCGCAGCGAACTGGATCGCCTCGGCCTCGACCACTTGCCCTTAATTAGCCTGGCAAAGCGTCGAGAAGAAATCTTTCTGCCGGGTCGTTCTATCGCTATTCAACTAGATGATGACGACCCCGGACGCTTACTGCTCCAACGCTTGCGCGACGAAGCCCATCGATTTGCGATTACCTTCCACCGCCAACAACGCCGCGTTCGCCAGCAACATTCCACCCTCGATGACATTCCGGGATTAGGCAAACACCGGCAAAAGTTACTGCTGGCTGAATTTCGCTCGATCTCCCGCATCCAGACAGCAACTCCGACAGAATTGGCCCAGGTGTCTGGCATCGGCCCCAAACTAGCCCAGCAAATTCACGCCTACTTCCATCCCGATGCGGCTGGTTGAAGCTTCGACTCGAGTTGTCGGAGTGGCAAAGCTCGAAGCGGTAAAATACGGTGACTTCCTCCTGCCCAATTGTCCGAGACCTGCGTTATGACTGCGACCTCGTTGTTAGGCCAGCAACATCCTTTGATAAACCGGCTGGCCGATCGCATTCTGCACGGTTGGGATGCCCATTTGGATTTGGAGCCCTTCCACCTTCCCAAGGATTTGGGCTACGTCGAAGGACGTTTAGAAGGCGAGCGGCTGATCATTGAAAATCGCTGTTTTCAAACCCCCCAATTCCGCAAGCTGCATCTAGAACTAGCCCGGATTGGCTCTGTGCTCGATATTTTGCATTGCGTCATGTTTCCCCGTCCTGAATACGAGCTCCCCATTTTTGGCTGCGACTTAGTGGGCGGTCGAGGCCGCATCAGCGCCGCAATTGCCGATCTCTCGCCCGTACGGGCCGAACTCCCACCTGCCTACGAGAGCGCACTTCAACCCTGGTTGGCTCGCCAGGCTGAATTCACCGAACGTCGCCAACTCCCCGAATGGGGCACGATTTTTTCGCCATTCTGTTTATTCGTGCGGCCCGCGAATAGCGAAGAAGAAGAGCTGTTTTTGGAAACGACAACGACCTACCTGACGTTGCACTGCCAGCAGGCCCGTCAAAGCGATCGCGTCACGTCCGAACAGGCCGCTCATTTGCTGGATCGCCAACGCCAATACTGCATGCAGCAGCAACAAAATGACAAAACTCGGCGCGTTCTAGAAAAAGCGTTTGGCACAGAATGGGCCGAACGTTATATGACAACGGTTTTATTTGACCTGCCCGTACCGATTCCGGCAACAACTGGGTAACCTAAAGCTGATTTGCTTGAGCCTGAGTCCTGCGGTGTCAGTGTCAGTCTCGTCCATTTGCTGGAGAAGCCATCAAGTTGCTCCGAATATTTCGACGAGTCAGAACCTGCCTGTACTGAGTCTATTTCGCCCACACTGAGATGTCTCAACTGCAATAGTGATTCGAGTAAGTGTCGTTTAATGCCCTCAAGGTAGACAAACGGGGTAATGTTTACTTACTCACTCGTACGATTCTCCGGACTTCCGCACGTGTTATGAGTGCTTCCTGATGACTGCCACAGTTCAACAACAGCGCAAAGCGAGAAGCCTAGAACTGCTCAAGCAGTATCAGAGTAATCCCTCTCCGAGATTGCGGAATCGGCTGGTGGAGATGAATATGGGATTGGTACGCAAGGAAGCCCATCATTGGAAGAATCAATGTCGCGAAACGTTTGACGATCTCATGCAGATTGGTAGCATCGGGCTCATCCAAGCGGTAGAACGGTTCGAGGTCTCGCGAGGTCTCGCATTTAGTTCCTTTGCGATGCCCTACATCCGCGGCGAGATTCAACATTACCTGCGCGATAAAAGTCCGACCGTACGGGTTCCGCGCCGTTGGTACACGCTCTTGCACCAGCACAAAAAAGTATCGTCAATTCTGCGGCAAGACCTGGGGCGTACGCCGTCGGAAGCCGAACTGCGCGAAGCCATGGGATTGACGTCAGAGGAGTGGCACGATTTGATGCTGGCGCGCCAGAGCCAGATGATGATGAGCCTAGACGCTCCCATACGTCAGGCAGAAGAAGACAGTCAATCTCTAGGAGATTTGGTGCCAGATTCGCGCTACCAGAGTTTTCAACTGGCCCAGGAGGATCGGCTGCGTTTGAAGCAAGCGATGATGCAGCTAGAAGAGCGTACGCGCCAAATTCTCGAGTTCGTCTTCCTCCACGACCTGTCGCAGAAAGAAACAGCCAAACATCTCAACATCAGTCCAGTGACGGTATCGCGCCAGGTGAGCAAGGGGGTCAAGCAACTGACGAAGCTGCTGGCCACCGAAGAGCAATAAGCTCGGGGACGAACGAGATATCTAATGGGCCTCAACGATCGCCGTTATGACCAATTCTGCATCCTCATCAGTTTCTGGAGATCGTGCCTCGGATAATTCGCGCTCGCTGCGCTCGCAGGCATTGCTAGAACGCTATCGAGAGATTGCCTCTGAACTGTTAACTGTCGTGGACGTAGAGACGACGGGGTCGAGTGCTGGGCGCGATCGCGTCATTGAAATTTCGGTTTTACAGGGCCGAGTGGGTGAAGGTGTGGTGTATCAACAAACTCACACCCTCAATCCTGGCGTCCCCGTCCCCTATCGCATCACGCAATTTACGGGAATTACTCAGGCGATGGTGAACGAGGCTTGCCATTCGGAAGCGGTTCTGCCTGATTATTTGCCGTTACTAACTGAAGGCGTTCTCACTGCTCATAATCTGCAGTTTGACTACGGGTTTCTGCAGCAGGAGTATGAACGCTTGGGCATTACCTTCGCGCGATCGCCCGCCCGTCAATTCTGTACGGTCAAACTATCGCGTTTGCTACTGTCGCATTTGCCTTCGCGCAGTTTGCCTAAGCTGGTTGCTCATTTTGGTTTTGACGTCGGCCCATCCCACCGAGCCGAGGCCGATACGCTGGCATGTTGGTTACTGGCAGATAAACTGCTGACGGAAATCGTACACGAACCCGATGCCGACTTGCTGCAACGCTTTGTCAGTCAGCCGATAACGCTGAACGCGGCCGCTCGCCTGCTAGGATGTGCGCCCGCAGCCGCGTACGTACAGTTGGATAGTGCAGGTGTCGCCCCTCTTTACACCAATCGGCGCGGTACGGCCTTTTATCGACGAGAAGCCGTGGAACGGCTCTGCCAAAGTGGCGATGACTCAGGAACGTAACTTCACCGGGAACTCAACAAAGCGCTTGACGGTTTAGTTTGAGCATATTGCTCTTGACGGTTTAGTTAGAACAAGCGGACACTGACTGCGCCTTCAGCAACAGCCATAGCGATAACATTAAATTTCTGCCACTGCTCGCTCCACCAAACGGCGAGCCAAAGTTTGGATGCCCGTGTGTTCGTAGTAATTGGTGGACATGTCTAAGAATGCGCCGAGATAGTCCAGCTTATCGTCGCTCACTTCCACAAACTGTTGCAGACTATTGGCCACTTTCACAGGGGTGAGGCCGCGATCGCTGACAAAGTTACCCATCCAGTCTTTGGTGGAATTAAAACTGGCTTCTAGAAACCCGAGGCGATCGTCTGTAGAACGTCCGGGGATGGCATCTTTGATGCGCTTGAAAGCAGTATTGCCATCCAGATCTCTGGGTTTGAGATTGCCCAGCGTAGACTGTACGCTGCGCAGGAAATCCGGACCGAGAGGAATCAAGCCGTCAAAGCAGACCAGAGCCGCCATTCGTACGAGCGACTCACCACCATAATCGCCCAGTGCTCGCACGAAGTCGCCGAGGCTGTCGCCAGGAATGCCGTTGATTTTGCAAAAGGCCACCACTTCCGTCACCAGCTTGAGACTGAGATCGATAGCCTGTGCTTTATCGGCCTTAGGAGTGAGGTGCTTGAGTACGGAGAGCAAACCCACTTTTTCGCCAATTTTATTGGCCAAAGCTGCCGTACCTAACGCACTTCCAGTACTGTCAATCGTCTGATACAGCCAAAGCGCCGATTGGTAGCCTTCCGCCTTGTTGTCATATAGCTGGATGGCGCGTTCGCCGACTTGCTGGATGATGCCTTCATCTGTCTCCCCAGTCACGGTGCGAATGGTATTTTCGAACCCGACCAAGTTGGTCCAGGTACCGGGAAGGGCAAAATCGAGAGCGCGCAGCGAGCGCACGGTAAGATTGCGCTCTGGCAATTCATCTACCAATTGATAAATCGATTTAGACATGGCATCACCCAAAAACAGCGTCTCACTTCATCGCAACAGGGGGCGAGTCAGAATTACGAATTGTTCGCGAGCTGGGCGAGGCCGTCGAGATCGAATTTTTCAATCCATTGTTCGCGATCGCTAGCAGAAAATGTCTCGCTGCGGGATAGCACTTTTACCTGCAGGCGATCGCCAACTAAAACGCCAGTCGCCGTGCTGCCAATGCTGGTTGCTGGATAACCGGCGATAGCTGAGTCACTGGCAAAATACTTCTCTGCAGCCTGGGGGTTTGAAGCCGTATCGGAAACTGACAGCATGGCCAAATCAGTGCCATTTTGCTTCAGCTTAGCCTCAGCAAACCCGCGCTTTTCCTGAGTATAAATGCGTTCGAAGCCATTGCCTTCTGTCGGGAAAAAAGCATTAAATTGGCCGCCCTGAATAATAGCGCTGCGATCTACCTGGGTAGCTGTATCTGTCGGTGTTTGCTCCCAGCGCGACGCAGTTTTCGGTGCGCTACAAGCCGTTACAAATAACAAAAAAGCCAGTACTGCAGCAAGCCAGGCTTTCGGGCGGCGAATAATAGGTGCCATAGGTCATCCAACTCGGAACTTTTTTCAAAGTTTATCTGCACAACCTCTGCGTGTGAGGCGGCATCCTCTAGCTATTCGAAGCATTTTCGAAGCATTTTCGCCTAAAAAGATGTGCAATCAATCGCAGCATTACTTACAGACGAATTCTTACTACCTTTAACACACGCACGTAGGTAGACAGCCATTTCGTAACAGAACATATAGTTCGCAACGACAGCACCTTGAAATAACGGTTATTTTCAAGTCACTTGGCTCACTCGGCGCGTTTGCAGTATTTCAGTAACCTGAATGAGTGAGGGGTTTCGAGCCTAACGAATAAGGTAAAGCTGAAATATTAGAGTCCTTGCACGAGTGCTAATTTGAAACCTGAAACCCTCATTCCGTCGTGGCGATTATCGATTCATGCAAGAGGTCTATTAAGTAAGCATTGCGGAACAGAGAGCTTCCTAGTCTCCAATATCGTCATAGGCAAGCAATATGGTCCGCAGGTCTGACTGGACGTGCTCAAAGCTGGCGAGCAGCGGAGACAGAGATAGCTCGCGATCAGGAATGTTACCCTCGCGGGCCTGATTTTCCAAAATTAAGCATAGATCTGCAAAGGGAAAGGCTCCAATCGTACTACTAGTGGATTTGAGCGTGTGCACGTTATCGCGAAACTGCTCTACATCACCTGTCGAGATCGCCGCCTGCATCGCTGCAATTCGCCGTGGTGCGTCCGCGAGGTAGTCTTCGATTAATTCAGCCACAAAAGAGTTAGCATCGTCTCCTCCCACGGCATCTCGCAGGGCACTCAACGTATTGGTATCGACAGCGCGATGTCCTTTAACCTCTTTGTCGGTCGAGTCAATAGAGGCGGAGATATCCTGTTGATGCACAACGCAGACTCGGTTCTCTACTCTGTCAGGGTGGGTGGTTACGTCGCAACTGATGCCGACCGTCAGACCCAATTGCGCGCTGGACCTAGTTCTGGCAGGCCCGGTCGTAACTCAGGGAGCCGAGCTTGAAAAAGACAGCATGTAGCTTCCCCAGCTCAGACATCAGTATGTTTCACGCAGCGAGTTTGTCAAGACAGCACCACAAAGCAGCTAACATAGCAACGCACCCAGCGGCAACATCTGCAAGACAGCCTAACTGTTCGAGCGATTTTGTAGCTACTCTCTAAGTGTCTCAGTGACAAAAGTAGTTTTCCCAGACGAGACACGCAATTATGCAGAGGCTGAGGCGCATTAGTCTTGCATGCTCGAGGTGCGGGACATACTGCTCGACCCGCCAGTGTTTCAGTTTAGGGACACTGTTTAGTTTAGGGATATTGTCATAAGCGAGCCAAAGATTCTGCCCTCAAACCCATACACCAGTTGAGCGATCGCAGCATTGAAGCACCCTTCTGCCCGAACGAAAACAAGTGCATTTTGCCGATGCACTGAGGTATTCAGCACCGCATCGGTTGGGAATGAGTCCTTTCAAACCGTAATTTGAGGTCTACCGTCTGAATGGTGACTCCTAACTGATGGGACTTATCAACACCCATATGACGACCTCATCTGTCCGAAACTGGCGCGCGCTGCAGACGCCCCACAGTGGCTATCACTGGGATGGCAGCCAGCATCGTTTTTTTGAAGGGTGGTATTTTCGAGTGACGCTGCCCGACTGCGGCCATACCTTTGCCTTTATGTACTCGATTGAGGATCCCAGCGGCGATCGCCCCCATAGCGGCGGAGCAGCCCAAATCCTCGGTCCTGAAGATGCGTACCTCTGTCGAACGTTTCCAGACGCCTCTGGGTTTTGGGCCTGGCAAGATCGTCTAGGGCTGGGGCATTGGCGAGAAGGAACATCGCCGAGATATCTCGAACCTTCCGAGTTCGACCGGCACGTGCGCGAAGGCTATCAAGTGACGGCCACCCAACATCAAGGAAAGCTCGTCGACCCTCGCGATGGCAGCGTGACTCGCTGGCACTACACCACGCAACCTATCTATGGCTGGGGACAGCCCCATCGTCCGCAACAGTCGACGGCGGGATGGCTCTCGCGCTGGCAAATTTTCGAACCTGGCTGGCAAATTTTAATGGCTCATGGTTTGGCTACGGGCTGGATCGAGTGGCGCGATCGCCGCTATGAATTTGCCGCCGCACCTGCCTATAGCGAGAAAAACTGGGGCGGAGCATTTCCAACCAAATGGTTCTGGCTTAACTGCAATAGTTTTGTGGACGAACCCGATCTCGCTTTGACTTCGGGGGGGGGGCGACGTCAGGTGTTGGGATTGATGGAGTCGGTAGGAATGGTGGGCATTCATTCGCGCGGGAAATTCTATGAATTCGTCCCCTGGAATGCGGAAGTGGAATGGGCCATTACTCCCTGGGGCCGATTTGAAGTGCGATCGCGTAACGATATCTACGAGGTGCACCTGCTGGGCACGACCGATCTCCCCGGTACACTTCTTCGCGCCCCTACCCGTGAGGGCTTACAGGTTGTTTGCCGAGACACGATGAATGGTCAGCTACAGCTAGAGCTGCGCCACCGTCGCACTGGAGAAGCGATCGTCTCTGCCCGCTCTCATCTGTGTGGACTTGAAGTGGGCGGAGGTCCTTGGCACGAAGCATGGATCCAACAATCTCCGTCTGGTTCGTCGACAGTAGCGCACGGAAAGAACTCGGTAAGCGTGCGTCCAGATTCAGGGTAGCGAGAATGTAAACGTAATTGCTTTTCAGAGGAGCGAGATTGCTCGGACTTTGAGGTTGCTGAGCGCGTACAAGCGTTTGATATCTGCAGTGGCGAGCGCCACTGCATGATTTTCAATCACGAGTGATAGTGAGTTTACGCGAGTGCTGAGTATGGAATGTTGTGGAAGAGTCCTGAATATCTCGATAGAGTAGGGTAGCTCCGTGCTGCTTACTTCAAATTTCACAAGTGCAATGAGAGTTACGATTTATGGGCGACGTAGCACAGCGTAAACGAGGAGGAGTACTACTCGCCGTTGCAGCCGTAGTTACCATTGCTGCGGGCGTCGTAGCTTATCGGCTAGTGGGTCCCTTTCAGGCCATTTCAGAAACCGAGGCAGGTGCCAATACTAGTCTGCCGGTTGCCACGCTCCCACGTCAGGTGCGCGTTGGGGCTCGCGGTCGACTGGAGCCAGCTGGCGGGATTATTCAAGTGAGTGGACCGACTGGCGAACGCATCGGCCAATTGGTCGTAGATGAGGGAGATTGGGTGCGCAAAGGTCAGGCAATCGCCTATCTCGACAGCTACAACGAACGGCTGGCCGAGCGCGACGTTGCCGCCAGTGAATTGGAAGATGCACGCAAACAGTTTGAGGCCGAGACGGCTTTGCGGGAAGCAGAGATTGCCGAAGCTCGCACCCGTCTCGAACAGGCCGATCTCCCGCAAAGCTTCGCGATTTCCGCGCAACGAGCCACTGTCCGCGAGTTGGAGGCCGAACTGGCGATCGAACAGGAAGACCTCGAACGATTCGAACTGCTCGTGGATGAAGGCGCAATCGCCCAGCAAACCTACGAACGACAACGTACGGTCGTCCGGCAGGCGCGCGAAAAACTCTCTAATGCTCGCTCCAGCCTGACGAGCCTGCGCGCCGACCGCGATACTGATATTCAGAATGCTGAAGCGAGCCTCACAGCAGCCGAAGCCAACGTCGAACGATGGCAAGCGCAAATTTCGCCCGAGTCTGCGGAGCGCAATCTGGAACTGGCTAAAGCCCGCCTAGAACGCACCATCATTCGCGCTCCTATTGACGGTCGTATCCTTCGCACCATTGTCGAAACGGGTGAAACAATTCCCACCAACAATGCGGCGGGCATTGTGGAAATGGGCAACACGAATCAGATGTACGCGATCGCTGAGGTGTATGAGACTGACGTGAAATTGGTCAATGTCGGTCAGCGCGCCAGCATTGTTAGTCGGAACGGTGCCTTTGAGGGCGAACTATCGGGTACGGTGGAGCACGTCGGCTGGCAGATTTTCAAGAATGACGTGCTCGATGACGACCCGGCGGCCGACGCTGACGCTCGTGTCGTAGAGGTTGAAATTCGCCTCGACATTAGCGATATCGTTGCAGGACTAACCAACTTGAATGTGGACGTAGCGATCGCTCTTGATGATGAGGGTTGATTGAGGTTCGGTTGGGTTGCCGCAGGCTCAGCCAAGGAGCCGCTTGAGTTGCTGGCAACATTTGAGGTATCTGAATTGCCCTAACCGGGATGACTCATGAAAACCCCTCTCGCTTGGATGAATCTCATACACGAGAAGACTCGCTTGCTGGTAGCGATCGCGGGGGTAGCGTTTGCTGTGTTGCTCATTTTCATGAACCTGGGCTTTTTGGGGTCGCTAACCAAAACCGCCAGCATTATTTACGACCATCTCAATGCCGATGTTTTTTTGGTGTCGCCTACAACCATTGAGATGAGTGCGGCCAAAACGTTTCCTCGCGAGCGCCTGTATCAAGCTGCAGGAACCACTGGGGTCGAACGTGCCATGTCCTTGTATTCCGGGTATCAACAGTGGCGCAATCCCGAAACTCGCGTCAGCCGTGCCATCTACATTTACGGTTTCAATCCGAACGATCCGGTATTTGACTTCCCTGAGTTGGCCACCCTCGCGGATCGCCAGGAGCTAGAGCGTCCCAACGTCGCATTTATTGATCGCCTGTCGCGACCGGAGTTTGGCCCGCAGGATACCGGGACATTCACGGAAGTAAATCGCCGCCGCATCTCCATTGCCGGACAGTTTACGATGGGGGGCGGCTTTGCCGCTGATGGGGTTGCCATCGTCAGCGATCGCCAATTTCGCCGACTGTTCGAGCGTCAGCCGTTAGATTTCATCAATCTAGGCCTCATTCAGCTCGCGCCTGGCATCGACCCAGAAGCGATGGTGGCTGAGTTGAATGGGTTTTTGCCAGAAGATGTTGAGGCCATGACAAAGGCACAGATTATCGAACGCGATCGGGCTTATTGGATTGGTACGACCTCAACCGGATTTATTTTTTCTTTGGGAGTCACGGTCGCGTTTACGGTAGGAACGGTGATCGTTTACCAAATTCTTTACAGCGACATTTCCGAACATTTGTCAGAATATGCCACGCTCAAAGCCATGGGCTACCGCAATCACTACTTGTTCGGCGTCGTCTTGCAAGAAGCCGTCATCCTGGCGGTAATGGGATACGTACCGGGGTTCGCGCTGTCGATGGGCCTCTACGAATTCACCTTACGGGCCACCAATCTGCCCATCAGCATGAATCTCGGTCGGGCTGTATTTGTTTTCAGCTTGGCTGTGGTGATGTGCGCTCTTTCCGGCCTAATTTCCGTCCGTAAAGCTATGACCGCCGATCCGGCAGCAGTCTTTTGAGCGTTTCCCGCATGACGTTTTTCTTGCCGAACTGATGGCATTTAGTAAAACTCCTTTGGCTTGGTTCAACCTGACTTACGAGCGTCGCCGATTGATCACGGCGATCGCGGGAGTAGCGTTTGCCGTGCTGCTCATGTTCATGTTCGTCGGATTTAAGAATGCACTGTACGACAGTCAAGTGCAGTTGCTCGGGCTATTGAATGGCGAAGTCATCCTCGTCAGTCCCCTCAAATCCAACATGTTCGTTCCCAAGCGATTCCCTCGGGGCCGTCTCTATCAAGCCTTGTCGTTTGAAGGAGTAGCTGCTGTTTATCCGCTATACACCAACGAAGCGGACTGGAAAAATCCTATCACCCAAGAAATTCGTCCCTTGCGGGTTTTGGCATTTAATCTCAACGATCCCGCTCTCAACCTACCTGACGTAGCAGAGCAACTAGAGCGCTTGCGCCCGATCGATACCGCATTGGTTGATACTCGCAGCCGCGCCGAAATTGGTCCCTTGGAAGCGGGCGTGGAGACCGAGCTGTCTAAACGCAATATTCGCATTGTCGGCACCTTTACGTTAGGTACTGATTTTGCCTCAGGGAACGGCAATTTAATCGTGAGCGATCGCAATTTCATTCGCTATTTCAATGCCGAGAGTCCTGATGCGGAAGGGCGAACTCTCGACACGGTTGATATTGGCTTGATCAAACTCGAACCGGGTGCCAATCCTGAGGCGATTGTGACTGCGTTACAGCAGAATTTACCCAAAGATGTGGCGATATTTACTCGGGCTGAATTCGTCGATCAAGAGCTTACCTATTGGCGAGAAAACACCAATATTGGATTTGTCTTTTCCTTGCTGACGGCGATGGGATTTGTCGTGGGCGTCATTTTGGTTTATCAAATTCTTTATACTGACGTTGCCGATCATTGGGCCGAATATGCCACGCTCAAAGCCATGGGCTATTCCAATCTGTATTTGCTTGGGGTAGTCATGCAGGAAGCTGTGTTGCTCACCGTCTTGGGTTTCGTCCCCGGTTGGCTCGTGAGCACTTTACTGTATCGCACCACGGCCGATGCCACTGGACTGCTGATGCAAATGACCAGGGATCGTGCTTTAACGATGCTGGTTTCCACGTTTGTCATGTGCTTAATTTCCGGCGCGATCGCCGTTCGCAAAGTGCAAGCAGCCGATCCGGCAGAGGTATTCGGATAATGCAGGTATCCAGAAGATGCAGGTATCAAAATGGTGCAGATATCCAGATGATGAAGGTATCCAGATGACGGAGGCATGCAGTCAATGACGGCAGCTCCCCCCCAAGCGCCCCCTCCTGGCCGCGCGGATGCTGGCGCAGTAAAAGATTCGAGTGCAGACTTGGCTGTTTGCATTCGCCACCTCGACTATTTCTACGGCACAGGGGATATTCGCAAGCAAGTCTTGTTCGATATCAACTTGGATTTGCCCCACGGCCAGATTGTCATCATGACCGGACCATCAGGCTCGGGAAAAACCACGTTACTGACCTTGGTAGGGGGTCTGCGCACTTTAGAAGCAGGTAGCTTGAGGGTAGAAGATCGGGAACTAGTGGGGTTAAGCAACGCCGAGCTGGTGGACGTGCGGCGCAATATTGGATTTATCTTCCAGGCTCACAATCTGTTCGAATCGTTGTCGGCGTTGCAAAACGTAGCTATGGCGATCGAACTCCACGACAATCGCACTAAGCACGAGCAAGCTGTTCGCATTCTGACGCAATTGGGATTAAAAGAACGCATTAACTATCGGCCCAAATCCCTCTCCGGCGGTCAAAAACAACGGGTGGCGATCGCTCGCGCCCTCGTCAATCAGCCGCGCTTAATTTTGGCAGACGAACCCACGGCTGCCTTAGATAAAGATTCGGGCCGTGAAGTCGTCAACTTGATGCAAAAACTGACCAAAGAGCAGAATTGCACCATTCTGATGGTGACTCACGACAACCGCATTCTCGATGTTGCCGATCGCATTATCAATCTCGTCGACGGCACCTTAGTCTCAGATCGTTCGTTTGAAGACTACATCGCATTGCACTCCCCTAAGAGCCTCGATCCCAGCATGTTCATCATGTAGGTTGTTTGACTTTTGCAGCGGCGCGCGTAGATAAACACTCGACCCCACCTCGTTTTCCCGCGAAACTGCGGGAGCCCTACCGATTGGCATCGTTTATGGTGAGGTTGCCCATTTGTTCTAGAGTTGGCCGTGACTACTCTCCAGTTCGCCAGCGAGGCTCAAGAGGCCACTTACTATAAGGTCAAAGAGTACCTCGAAGCCTCCACCCTGTTTCAAGACGCCATGCGCGTCGTGCCGGAAGAAGTCCGTATTGATATCATTCACGAAACCCGCGTGGTGCGAGTGGAAGTCTTGCCCTGGCAAGTCAATCCGTGGGACAAAGGTTCGGAACTGGCGATCGTGCGGGCCAGTAGTCGCCTCACCATTGACGGTAATATCGACACCCGACTCATGCATCACCTTCTCCGCGAAAATGCTCGCATGAGATTTGGTGCTTTTCAGCTCGACGACAATAACGAGGTGGTTTTCTCCGACACGGTTTTGGGCGGCAGCAATATGGATTTGTTTGAAATGCAGACTTGCATTTTGGCGGTCGCGACTGTCGCGGTTACTTATGACAGCATCATTGATGAAAGTAGAGTCCCGTAGTTGTTTGCACGACTACTCGCGACTATCCATATTTTGCGTATCCATAATTTTGCGGAGGTTAGCCTTTGCGCTATCCCATTCTGGCCACTGACTATGACGGTACGCTTGCCACCGATGGCCGGGTTGAAGATACTACCTTGGATGCCTTATGTCGCTTCAGACGTGCTGGCGGTACCGTGTTTCTGGTTACGGGTAGACGATTAGGCCCCCTTCAGCAGATATTTCCGCACCTCGATCTCTGCGATCGCGTTGTCGCTGAAAACGGCGCCGTACTTTATCATCCCGCCAGCGATCGCGCGCAAATGCTAGCGGCACCTCCTCCCGCAACTTTCATCAGTGCTCTGAAAGCTCGGGGTGCAGAACCACTGGCGATCGGACAAGTGATTGTAGCGACGTGGCAGCCGTACGAATCTGCAGTTGTCGAGACCATTCGAGAGTTCGAACTCGACCTCCAGATTATTCTCAATAAGCGCGCCATTATGGTGCTGCCAAAGGGTGTCGATAAAGCTTTCGGCCTCAAGCGTCTGCTCTGCGATCTGGGCTTGTCGGGCGATCGCGTGGCCGGTGTTGGGGATGCCGAAAATGACATTCACTTACTCAACACCTGTGGATACAAAGTCGCAGTGGCCAACGCGCTACCAGCCCTGAAAGCCCGTGCCGATTACGTCACCGCAGGCGAGCGCGGGGCTGGCGTCAGCGAATGCATCGATCGCTTGCTCGAACTCACCTAAGTCGGGGTCGCATGGGAGCGCAGGGTCAATAGCGATCGCGAATACAATAAGGCAGCATCAAGAATTATGAGGCCTTAGCCATGTCTGACAAGAACTATTCCTGGAAAGGCAGTCCTAATGCTGGCAAGGTACTGACTATTTTGGCAGCTCTAGGTGCATTAGGCTTTATCCTGGCTGGATTTAGCGGCTAATCGGATAATAGAAGAAAAATGCCTGCCTCTTTCAGAGCTGCTGCGGCATTCTCAGCGGCGAGCGCCCGCATGTCATCTTCTAGCCACAGGTCGATCAGGTGCGATCTCCGTAATCGCTTCCACAGCTCCAAATATTGAGTGCAGTGGAGGTGCCCGGCGATCGCCAAGACAATTTGCCCGTGCACGAAATCCCACGTGGCGGGAAATGAATCGGCAGCAGCCATGCGCCATAAATCTATCGCCGTCACGGGAATGACCGTCAAACGGTGCAATCCCGCATAGATACTCATAGCCGGACTGTCGAACAACCGAATTCTACGACCGTCCCAACCGTAAATTGAGACGAACCGGTCGAGAACTTCTTCTGCTTTCACACGTACATTTTGTGTTGATGGGCGCTACTGGGTTCGAACCAGTGACCTCTTCCGTGTGAAGGAAGCGCGCTACCGCTGTGCCAAGCGCCCACAGGCGTTTGCTTATGTTAACACGCATAATCAGTGGGATGATGCTGCTGACACGTTTGGTACGGTTCGCGACACTCTATGGTCGTTTCGCAAAAATCTCCAGCTCAATATTTGGGCCCCCGCCTGTCCCTGAGATGGTATCGGGTTCTCAAACCTTGGCATCGCCTGTTGATGAATGGCTATTTTGATATTCACATGCGGGGTCGCGAGCACCTACAGTCGGGTCGAGCCAGCGTGTTGGCCGTGAAACACGTCAGCAAGTGGGATCCATTAGCCATTGCCCTGCTGCAACCCGACCCGCTCTACTACATCGCCCGCGACGAAGAGTTCCAGGGGGTGCAAGGGTGGTTTATGACTCGGCTAGGAGCTTTCCCCGTAGGACGTGACAGCGCTCAGGCAGCCACAGTTAAGGCGTTGGAGTCAGTTTTACTGGCCCAGAAAACATTGGCAATTTTTCCTGAAGGCAAACTGGTTCCTCAAGGTGTGGGCGAGATCAAGCCGGGACTGGGCCGCATGGTGACGCGCTTTGAAGCGAAATATAACTGTTCTATTCCAGTCATACCCGTTGCGATCGCCTATAAACCGGCTCCTGGCTGGCGCGCTCGGGTATCCATTTCCGTACGACCGCCCCTGTATGCTGCGGAGCTATGTCATTCAGCTAGTCTGGCTCGCGATGCTAAAGGTATTTCGCGGCAGAAAGCGGTGGCGAGGGAACTAACCGCCGAGATCGCGGTAGCTCTGCAGGCAGCGATGGCCGAACCACCTTCTGAACCGCCTTCCGATTGAAGCCAGTCGCAAGCTTGAATGGCGGGAATACTCCGAAGAATTGCCCGGGCTACGGCCTCAGCCGATAGGATGGGGAGTGCGATGATGCGCACTTTCTGCCTCCTCAAGTCGCGTCTCCTGGATACATCACATCTTTCTCGATTCGTAGGCTCGGTTCACTTATGGGCAAACTCACTTGGCGCATTGTCTTGGTCGTTCTCGTTCTCGCGGGGGCGATTTACTCGATCTTTACGCGCCCCGTTAATTTAGGGCTCGACCTCCAAGGCGGCACCCAAATTACATTACAGGCCAAGTCGACGAATGAGGTTCCCAGGATCACGACTGAAGTGCTGCAGGGACTTGAGGTTGTCATTCAACAGCGCATTGACGGTTTGGGAGTGGCTGAAGCGTTGATTCAACGCAGCGGCGAAGAGCGCTTGTTCGTACAGTTACCAGGGGTAGACGATCCCGAACGAGCGATCGAGATTTTGGGAGATACAGCCCAACTGGATTTTCGCCAACAGAAGATTGGCACTGTCGTGCCGCGCGATGACTTTGGCTTGCCTATCGCTGGCGACGATCCCGATAGTATCTTCGAACGCGTGGGTCTAACCGGCGGACAGCTGAACAATGCCTTTCCTCAAGCGCCCATTCAGGCTGGCGGCTCCTGGCAAGTGGCGATCGAATTCGACAACGAAGGCGCGACTAAATTTTCCGAGTTGACTAGAAATATCGCTGGTACGGGCCGTACCATCGGCATTTTTCTGGATGAAACGCTCATCAGCGCGCCGACGGTAGGGGCTGAGTTTGCCCGCCTGGGTATTACGGGCGGCAATGCCGTCATTACGGGGAACTTCGATACTGAAACCGCTACCGATCTGGCTATTAAGCTCAGAGCTGGGGCGCTGCCTGTCCCGGTGGAGGTGGTTGAGAACCGTACGGTGGGCGCAACATTGGGTGAAAAAAGTATTCGCCAGAGCCTCTACGCTGGCATCGGCGGCTTAGTTCTGACGCTAACCTACATGCTGGTGTACTACCGCATTCCAGGATTGATGGCGGATATTGCTCTATTAGTGTACGCAACCTGCACGTTCGCTCTTTTCCAGCTTTTGGGCGTGACGCTGACATTACCTGGAATTGCCGGATTTATCCTCAGTATTGGGATTGCGGTGGATGCCAACGTACTCATTTTCGAGCGTACGCGAGAAGAGTTGAAATTGGGCAAGACGCTCTACAAGTCGGTGGAAGAAGGTTTCAGTCGGGCGTTGAGTAGTATTGTCGACAGCAATGTCACCACGCTACTGGCCTGTGGGGTCTTGTTTTGGTTGGGAACGGGATTGGTGAAAGGGTTTGCCGTAACGCTCGGGATTGGGATTTTGGTCAGTTTCTTTTCAGCCATCACCTGCACCCGTACGTTTTTGCTGATGCTGTTAACGAGTAAGTCGCTACGGCGACCGGAGATCTTTGGCGTGACACCGGAGTTAGCAAAATGATTGATATTGTCGGACGGCAGAAAACCTGGTTTGGCATTTCGGGAGCTGCCATTCTGGCCGGGTTGATCGCGATGCTCGTGTCGTTTGCCACTCTGGGTGCACCGCTGCGGCTGGGTCTGGATTTTACCGGTGGGACCCTCCTGCAATTGGAGTTCGAGCAACCCGTTACGGCGGAACAGGTGCGCGCCGCCCTGACTGAGGAAGGGGCTGGCAGCAGCAGCGTGGTGCAGATCGATCGCGCGAATCCTCAAACTGCACTGATCCGTACGCCTCCCATTGCCCGCGAGGAACAGTCTCGAATTGAAGCGACTTTACGCGAGACGGTAGGAGAGTTTCGGCGAGATCGCGATGAAACTGTTGGACCCACGATTGGGGCGTCATTGCTGCGAGCGGGATTGCTGTCGCTGACGGTGGCATTCGCAGGGATCGTAGTTTATATCGGGTTTCGCTTCCAGTTTGACTATGCAGCCTTCGCGATCGCGGCTTTGTTTCACGACGTAGCGATTGTGACGGGGCTGTTTGCCATTCTGGGCTTAATCGCAGGCGTAGAAGTCAACAGTTTATTCATCGTGGCACTGCTCACTATTGTCGGTTTCTCGGTCAACGATACGGTGGTGATTTACGATCGCATCCGCGAAAACAGTCGTAAGTTACTCAGCCGCAAAGTGACCTTTGCCGAAGTGGTTAACGTCTCGGTGAACCAAACCTTAGGGCGATCGGTGAATACCTCGCTCACTTCCATCTTGGCCCTGTTAGCTATCTTCTTATTTGGCGGTGCCACCTTGCGGTACTTCTCGTTGGCGCTGCTGTTGGGATTTGTCTGCGGGACTTACTCCAGTATTTTCATTGCCAGCACGCTATTGGTGTGGTGGCGCGATCACCAGGGCGGTTCCGGTTCGTTGGCTTTGGCAGACGAACTCGATGAAACAGACGATCGGGACAAAGCGCTCGAAAGTGACGTTCAACCGGATGCCAGTGGCGCGTAGCGAGCTATCTCCAGAGGGGCAAAAATTAGCCCTAATTTACATGCGCCTCCGTTGGGTCGTAGTGGTGCTGATATGGGTAGGGGTCGGCATTCCTAGCCTGCTGATCTTGCGCGCTGAAATCAGTCGCTTATTGGAGTTCTTTACCTGGTCGGGACTGAAGTATTCGCTACTCTACAGTCCTATCGCTGGAATCGGCGTTTGCATTAGCCTTGCGTTTACCTTAGCGGCACTGCTCTGGCAGAGTCACTATGAGCTGTTCGGTTTATCGAAACAGACCCGACAGTCCATAGAGCAACAGGCGGAATTCGTGCGTCAGCTGGAGCCAAACCACTGGATACGGCGATGGTTGGAGTCTGCCCCGCAAAAAACGGAATAGCTGATAGCCTGAATCAGGCGGATATGGGGTGCTTTCTAATATGGTCGTGTCTTTGCTGCAATCGTTCCTGCGCACCTTGGTTTGGGTTCTCTGTTTGGGGGTGATCGCCTTGAGTTTGGCCTCACCGAGCTGGGCGGCTTTGAATGACGATCGCTACGACGGCAATATTTTCGCTCTGTATGGCTCCAATGGAGGCATCGTCCCGTCGCGTACAACCCTGGCCGAGTCGCTCGAACGTCACACGCCTACTCTTTTGATCTATTACATCGAAGACAGCCGCGACTGCAAGACATACTCAGCAGCCATAGCTAACTTGCAGGTGCGGTACGGTCTTGGCGTAAGCTTTATTGCGCTCAATGCCGATAGTTTTGCCCCTGATGCGGTAACCGATCCCGACAATCCCGGTCGATACTATCGTGGCCTACTCCCGCAAACGCTCCTATTTGATGCTGATGGCAACATTACGTATGAGTCAGTTGGCGATCGCCCCATCACTGAAGTTGAAAATGCGATTCGCAGCATATTTGGTTTAGAAGCAGTCGAACCAGGTGAGTTGCGACCGCAGCCATTCAACGAACTCCAAACGGGTTTTAATCGACGCCCTGCACCATCGACAGCAATTAAGTCAGCTCAGTAGTTCGAGATCGTTGCAATACTGCTAGAAACCATTCATTCCTTTTTTGAATTCACCATGACTGCAGATATACGCCCCTCCCCTGAAGAAGACTTTAAAGACTTCAAGCAACGCCTCGATCTATTGCAAAGTAAATATAATGACTTGCACGAGTTTTCGCGTTTAGAATCGCTTCCTCCCGAACAACTGACTGACATGCAAGAACAGTTAATGACTTTAGAAACGCGGATGAATACCTATTTGTCGGAGTTCGTCAGTCTTCCAGCAATTTTTTGGCAGGCCGTACGTTGGGGCGGGTTGGGATTGTTGTTGGGCATTGCCTTACAACGATGGCTAGGGAGTTAAAGCTAGAGATCGGCTTCGGTTTATAATCGTCAGGGTTTGCAGATCTTTCGTCTCGGGCCAGCGCGAGATTCTGCCTTACTCGTGTCGCTTCTGGAGAACGTCTTTGACTCAGACCATCGCTCGCTCGTGGAATGTCGAACGGTCGGCCGAACTCTATAGCATTAATCGCTGGAGTGGCGGCTTTTTCGGAGTTTCGAACGATGGCAAGGTAACCGCCATAACCCCACAGGCAGAAGTGCCTCTACTCGATATTGTCGAAGGCATGCTAGATCGCGACCTGCACATGCCCGTACTATTGCGCATCGAAAATATTTTAGACGCCCAAATCGCGCGGCTGAATGAAGCATTTCGAACCGCGATCGCTAAAGTTGGCTACTCGGGTCAATATCGAGGCGTTTATCCGCTGAAGGTCAATCAACAGGCTCAAGTCGTAGAGGCGATCGCCGATTTTGGCGCGCGCTACCAGCACGGATTCGAAGTCGGCAGCAAAGCCGAAATGATTGCTGCATTATCGACCTTAGAAGCTCCTGACAGTTTACTCATTTGTAATGGCTATAAAGATGAGGAATTTATCGAGCTAGGATTGCAGGCACTCGATCTAGGATTTCGTTGTTTTTTTGTCCTCGAAACACCAGCTGAATTACCAATCATTATTGAACGCAGTCGCGCCTTAAATATCGAACCTGTCCTCGGCGTCCGGATAAAAATGACCACACGTGTCAGCGGTCATTGGAATTCCACAAGCGGCGATCGCAGCGTTTTCGGCCTTACGACTACGCAACTAATTCAGGTGGTCGATACTCTCAAGCGGGAGAAAATGCTGCATTGCTTGCAATTGCTGCATTGTCATTTGGGCTCGCAAATTCCCAATATTCGAGAGATTCGTTCTGGTGTGTTAGAAGCGGCTCGATACTACGCCAGTCTCGTTGTCGAGGGAGCTCCACTTAGCTATATCGATCTTGGCGGCGGGTTGGCTGTGGACTACGCCGGGGCCCAAAGTACGGCCGATGGCAGTCGAAACTACACGCTAAACGAATATTGTGAGGATATCGTCGAAGCGCTGAAAAATGCGCTGGACGAGCGCGACATCGAGCATCCAACTCTCGTAACTGAATCGGGGCGAGCTACCGTTGCTTATGCGTCCGTGCTTCTATTCAATATTTTGGACGTTACGAAGTTTGACGTTTCAGGACTTCCGCCCGCCACCGCTGACGATCATTTGATTCTGGAGCAAATGCGGGCGATTCTCAGCTATCTCGTCCCCAATCGCGTGCAGGAATGTTTTAACGACGCCCACTATTATCGCGACGAGGTCCGAGAACTATTTAAACGCGGTCAGGTTGACTTGCGCACGCGGGCGATCGCCGAGAACCTGTTTCTCGATGTCATGCATCGCATTGCCGATCTCTTGGACGAGATGGAACGAGTGCCTCCTCCGTTAGAAGGATTGAAGCTCTCTCTGGCAGATATCTACTATGGTAATTTCAGTCTGTTTCAATCTCTGCCAGATATTTGGGCGATCGATCAACTGTTCCCTATCATGCCCATTCATCGACTGCACGAGAAGCCCAGTCGTGAAACCGTGCTGGCTGATATTACTTGCGACTGTGATGGCAAGATCGATCGCTTTATTGCTCAACACGACGTGGCGAAGACGCTACCTTTACACCCTCTCAAGTTGGGTGAGGAATATTATTTAGGTGTATTTTTAGTCGGTGCTTATCAAGAAACACTGGGAGATTTACATAACCTATTTGGAGACACTAATGTCGTCAACGTTCATCTCAATCCGGACGGCAGTTTTGATTTCTTAAAAGAGATTCATGGCGATACGATCGCAGACGTGCTGAGCTATGTAGAATATCAGCCCAAAGAGATGCAAATTCGGTATCGCAATACAGCTGAGAAGGCAGTCAAAAACGGTCGCATTACAGCACGCGAGCGACAGCACATGCTCAAGACGTTTAATGCCAGTATGGGCGGCTACACCTACTACGAGCGAGAGCATTGAGGAACTCAAGATGTCGAAAATCTTGATTATTGGGGCAGGTGGCGTCGGTCAAGTCGTCGTTCACAAATGCGCTCAGATCCCCGAAGTCTTCTCAGAGATAGTTCTAGCCAGCCGCACGGAATCCAAATGTCAGACTATTGCGACCCAGCTCGAGCGCCCGATTGAAACAGCTCGAGTAAATGCGGATAACGTATCCGAGCTCATTCAGCTGATTGAAGGCACACGACCAGAGCTCATAATAAATGTCGCTCTACCGTACCAAGATTTATCAATTATGGATGCATGTTTGGCAACCGGCGTCCATTACCTAGATACCGCAAACTACGAGCCTCCAGATACAGCGAAGTTTGAATATAAATGGCAATGGGCTTATCAGGAGAAATTTAGACAAGCTGGTTTGATGGCCCTACTGGGCTCGGGCTTCGACCCTGGGGCGACAAATGTTTTTACAGCATATGTCGCCAAACATTACTTCGATGAAATTCACGAACTCAATATCGTTGATGTTAATGGCGGCGATCATGGCTATCCCTTCGCTACTAACTTCAATCCAGAGATCAACATTCGCGAAGTAACTGCACCATGTCGCCATTGGGAAAATGGATCGTTTGTTGAATCCCCGGCAATGTCCTTAAAACAACCATTTACCTGCCCTGAAGGCGTAGGAACGCATACAATCTACCGCATGTATCATGAAGAACTAGAATCGCTCTCAACGCATTATCCAACACTTAGGAAGGCTCAGTTTTGGATGAGCTTTTCTGAAAACTATCTCAAACATTTGGAGGTTTTAGGTAACGTCGGCATGACTCGTATCGATCCGATCATGTATGAGGGACGCGAAATCGTTCCTATTCAGTTTTTAAAGCATTTACTGCCCGACCCTGCCACCCTCGGCCCTCGTACGAAAGGTAAAACCTGCATTGGCTGTATTGTCGACGGCACGAAAGACGGTCGAAAACGGACGGTTTATATCTACAACATTTGCGATCACGAAAGTAGCTATGCAGAGGTGCGATCGCAGGCGATTTCTTACACTACTGGAGTTCCAGCGACTATTGGAGCAAAACTAATGCTAGAAGGAGTTTGGATGAATCCGGGGGTCTGGAATATCGAACAGCTCGATCCCGATCCCTTTATGGTTGATATGAACCGATATGGATTGCCTTGGCACGTGATTGAAGATCCTGGATTTGAGCTGTTGTGATCGAGAGCAACACGTTTTATCATTTCGACCCGAACCGCGTCCCATCTCCATGCTTTGTGGTTGATGAAATAGCCTTACGACATAATCTCGAAATTCTCGATCGAGTTCAGCATCAATCTGGGGCCACAATATTGCTCGCGCTGAAAGCATTCTCGACCTTCAGTCTTGCACCGCTCATTTCAAAGTATTTGGCTGGAACCTGTGCTAGCGGACTATACGAGGCCAAACTAGGCCGCGAAGAATTTGGCGGTGAAGTTCATACCTTTTCGGCTGCATATACGATGTCAGATTTACATGAGATTTTAGAAATTTCCGATCGCGTCATATTCAATTCTTTTGGACAATGGTACCGCTTTCAGGATGCAATCTCTCGGGCGGCTCGCAAACGACCGCAACTTAAATTCGGCCTCCGAGTTAATCCCCTTCATTCGGAGGGGGACGTTCCTCTCTACGATCCCTGTGCTCCTGGCTCTCGTTTGGGCATCCCGCGTGCGGAGTTTGAGGGTAAGGATCTAACGGGTCTGACTGGGCTGCATTTTCACACGCTCTGCGAGCAGGATTTCCCTCCCTTGGCGCGAACCTTGGATGCGGTTGAAGAGCAGTTTGGAGATTGGTTATACGAGTTAGAGTGGATAAATTTTGGCGGCGGGCATCATATTACTCGCTCAGATTATCAAGTTAAGGCACTATGCGATCGCATCACGCATGTTCGAGAAAAGTACGACGTGCAGGTGTGCTTGGAACCAGGAGAGGCGATCGCCATTCACACGGGAGTTCTAGTGAGTGAAGTGTTGGATATCGCCCGCAATGATATTGACATTGCTATTTTGGATACGTCTGCAACGTGCCACATGCCCGATACGCTTGAGATGCCTTATCGAGCCGAGATCTTTGGTGCTGGAGCCGCACGTGAAAAAACACATACCTATCGCTTAGGTGGCCTAACTTGTTTGGCAGGTGACGTGATGGGAGATTACAGCTTCGATCGCCCCTTGAAAATCGGTCAGCGATTGATGTTTGACGACATGGCTCATTACACGATGGTGAAAACGACCACATTTAACGGTACGCGACTCCCCGCGATCGCGATTTGGAATTCTGAAACTGACGATCTCAGGATCGTGCGGCAGTTTGGCTATGAAGATTTCAAATGTAGATTGTCTTGACGGCAGCCGGAATGGAAACATTCGATCGACTTGCAGCTCCGGGGTATCCGATCTTTTTGGGTTCGGAGTTGGAGCATCCCAAACCTGAGGATGCCTGGTTTCACGTGCTACCCGTCCCTTACGAAGCCTCTGTTTCTTATGGTGGTGGAACAGCAAAGGGGCCAGCTTCAATTTTGGAGGCTTCCTGGCAATTGGAAACGTGGGACGGGAAAAGCAGTCCTTGTAATCGGGGCATCTATACGCATCCCCCCGTAGATGTCGCAGGCAATGCTGATGAGGTATGCGATCGCATTTGTGCCGCAACGCAGGCGATCGCAGCAGGGCAAATGTTTCCCATTGTTATAGGCGGCGAACATACGGTTACTTATGGAGTTATCCGAGGTTTACTAAAGGCTGATATATCTGATTTTGGGGTCGTTCAGATTGACGCACATGCTGACTTAAGAGATGCATACGAAGGCAATCCTTACAGCCACGCTTCGGTAATGAAGCGCATTATCGATCTCGATATTCCTCTCTTTCAGCTAGGTATTCGGGCCATTTGTCCGGAAGAAATCGAGCTACGTAAGATTTATCACGTGAACTATTTAGATGCAGATGTGCTCGTGCCCCAAAATATCAACTCGTTCGATCTACCTGCAGACTTTCCCCCGAATGTTTTCTTTACTTTGGATACAGACGGCATGGACCCCTCTATTTTTCCCTCGACAGGCACGCCCGTTCCGGGTGGTTTGGGATGGTATCAGACCCTAGCGCTGTTTGAATGCGTCGTCAAACAACGTCAAATCGTCGGTTTTGACATTATGGAATTTTCACCCATCCCTGGATTCCATGCGTACGAATTTGCGATGGCTCAACTTGTGTATAAATTGATGGGGATTGTCGATCGCCACCGCGCTCACTCATTGCGAACTGTCTAAGAAATCCACGATACAAGGCACCATCTCTTGCCAATGATTCATCGGTAATGCGTGGCCAGCTCCCGACAATATTTGGAGGTGAGCGTTGGGAATGCGATCGCGATACGTCTCGCAGTGCCATAGCGGAATGGTGTCGTCGCATTCTCCAGCCAAAACCAGCGTGGGAATTCGCAGCGCGTGGATCTCCTCTTCCACAGTGTCGATAGCGTCTTCAGGGCGATCGCGAGACAGGAGAAATTGGCGGGCGACGGGTTGAGCCATCAGTTCGCGGCGCACCCAGCTCAACCACTCAACTGAATCTTGCTTGCCGATGCTTTGAGCTCCCCAACGAGCGATCGCTAAGATCCAATCCACCAAGGGAGTTGGCCATACTAGCGGTCGCATGAAGGTGTAGCGTCCGCAAAACTCGTCATCGCGAATCCCAGCAGGAGCGCAAAGAATGAGGTGTGAAAGTTGTTTGGGATGAGCTAATCCATAAGCGGATGCGACCCAGCCGCCAAAGGAATGCCCGGAGATCGCAAAGGATTCAACTCCAAGAGTTTCGACGAATTCATTGACGAAAGCAACTTGGCTAGCAATGTCATAAGTAATGTCAGGCTTGCTAGATTGACCAAATCCCAACAGGTCTAGACTGATGCAGCGAAAGCGATCGCTTAGCGCTTCGGCCAGTGGCATCCAATTTGCATGCGTGCCCATAAAGCCGTGCAAAAACAGCAGCGGCAATCCTTCACCCAGTTCCGAATAAGCCGCGCAATATCCAGAATTGGGCAGGACGAGTTCTCGAACTTGAGGTGAGGTAGCGGAGCGATCGCGAGTTTGCACGGATGACCTACTTCTGCATCAGCAAACCAACTTCTTTGGCGAAGTAAGTCAGAATCAAATCTGCTCCAGCGCGCTTCATACTTAAGAGCGTTTCTAGCATTACTTTTTTGCCATCAATCCAACCTTTTGCTTCAGCAGCCTTGATCATCGCGTACTCGCCGCTAACGTTGTAAGCTGCCACGGGTAATTCAGTGGTTTGCTTGATGCGATAAATCACGTCCATATAGGCCAGAGCGGGTTTCACCATTACGATGTCCGCCCCCTCCATCTCATCCATTTCGACTTCGCGGATGGCTTCGCGAGCATTAGCCGGATTCATCTGATACGTCTTCTTGTCCCCTGCTTTAGGGGCCGACCCCAACGCATCGCGGAACGGCCCGTAATACGCCGAAGCGTACTTCGCTGAATACGCCACGATCGACACGTGCGGATAGCCGTGCTCGTCTAATGCTTCCCGCAGCGCCCCGACGCGGCCGTCCATCATATCTGATGGAGCCACAATATCCGTCCCGGCCTCCGCCTGACACACGGCTTGCTTCACCAGCACTTCCACCGTCTCGTCATTCAAAATCTCGCCATCTTGAACGATGCCATCGTGCCCGTCAATGTTGTATGGATCGAGGGCCACGTCCGTCACGAGCATCATTTCGGGAACGGCTTGCTTAATTTGCCGCACGGCCTCAGGAATCAGCCCTTCCGGATTGTGGCTTTCGGTGCCGAATTTATCCTTCTTCTCCTCAGGTACAGCCGGGAAAAGCGCGATCGCCGGAATCCCCAAATTCGCCGCTTCTTCAACTTCTTTCAACAACAGGTCGAGCGTGTAGCGATACGACCCCGGCATCGAAGGCACTTCCACCGTCTGATTCTCCCCTTCCATCACGAACAAGGGATAGATCAGGTCTTTGACGGAGAGCTGATTTTCCTGCACCATGTCGCGAATGGCAGGGGTGCGGCGCAGGCGGCGCGGGCGGTAAATCAAGTCCATCAATCTAAGGCTCCGAATGCGTGAGGAAGAAGAGGCGATCGCCGAGCCGACGCACCTTTAGCCCCATCATCCTACTACTCCATCTTCATCTCTTCGACAGGCGGCAACAGCAGTGCCAAATCATAAATATCTCTGCGTCCGCGACCGGTAGCCTGGGCGACCTGTCGACTTGCCTGGGATCGCGAAACACCTTCCTTCATTAGACTCTGTACCTGAGCCAGAATTTCTTCGTCCGAAAGATGGGGAGCCGTTTCAGACCTACCGCCAATGGCGATCGCAAACTCACCTCGCGGCGAATGTGCTTTAACATGTGCGATCGCCTCCTGTAATGACCCGCGCCAAAACTCTTCGTACTTTTTGGTCAACTCCCGAGCGAGAACAATGGGACGATCTCTGGGGATCGCATGAGATAAATCCTCCAGGGTTTTCAGCAATCGATGCGGAGCCTCATACAGTACAGTTGTCATTCCGCAAGCAGAAATCTCTGCAATCCGCGCGTGGCGCATGCTCGCTTGCGTCGGCAAAAAGCCTTCAAACGTAAAGCGCTCGGTTGGCAATCCAGCGGCCACTAAGGCCGTCACAAAAGCAGTCGGGCCGGGAATCGGAACGACAGGAATTTCAGCTTCAATACAGGCCTGCACCAAGTCCTCGCCAGGATCGGAAATAGCAGGCATGCCAGCATCCGTGACTAGAGCAATGGCGGCGTCCGCCTGCAGTTTGGCAATCAAGTCGGGAATGCGTTGAGCGCGATTGTGCGCGTGATAACTAAGCGTGCGCGTTCCAATTTGGAAATGCTTCAACAGTTGGCCAGTCCGCCGAGTATCTTCAGCTGCAATCCAATCTACCTGTTGCAAAACTCGCAGCGATCGCAACGTAATGTCTTCTAGGTTGCCAATGGGAGTGCCCACCAAGTAAAGCGTTCCAGGAGCGATCGCTTTTGTATCGTCCACTAGGATTGGATGCTCAGACATAGATAGCTCGCGCGTACCGACCGCCGACATTATCACCAGATTGGCTTAAGAGCGAGTAGAATCGACCAAAAGGTTACTTGTGATACAAAAAGCTGTTGGAAATTGCCTTTAGTGTTGTGTAAATTCACTTCTGACTTGCTCTAAACGTTGCTCTACGTTGAGTCGCAAGCCATGTACAGAGAGTCAACCAGCATTCGGGGTTGGTTGTCTTTGAATGTTGTCCAGCAGGTGCGCGCGAGTTTATGGCGATCGCAGACAAGCCTTTAGCTGCTGTTTTTAAAGAACTAACTGGCAGCCAGTTCCCACCCTCGGTGGAAACCTATGACAGGGGGAAAACCATTTTCTTTCCTGGCGACCCAGCCGAACGTTTCTATTTTTTGCAGAAGGGCGCGGTCAAGCTCTCGCGCGTGTACGAATCTGGCGAAGAGATTACTGTTGCTCTGTTGCGAGAGAACAGTATTTTTGGCGTATTGTCGCTGATTACGGGCCAACGCTCCGATCGCTTCTACCACTCAGTTGCCTTTACTCAAGTCGAGCTTCTTTCCATCCCGATCGAGCAGGCAGAAAAAACCCTAGTCGAGAATGCCGAACTTTCAATGCTCTTGCTGAAAGGATTGTCTTCGCGCATTTTGGAAACTGAAATGATGATTGAAACGCTGGCTCATCGAGATATGGGGTCGCGTTTGGTCAGTTTTCTGTTAATTCTCTGCCGCGATTTTGGTATGCCTAGCAGCACGGGCGTAACGATTGACTTACGTCTGTCTCATCAAGAAATTGCTGAAGCCATTGGCTCCACGCGAGTCACCATTACCCGCTTGTTGGGCGACTTGCGCAAACACGAATTCATTTCCATTCACAAGAAAAAAATTACCGTCCACGATCCCGTCCAACTCAGCCGTCGCTTTGCTTAGATAGACAGCGATCGCTCACCGACATGCTGCCATCCCCTGCAAAACCAGCGTGGGCTCAACATTGCTGTGGGGGATATCCGCAACGTAATGAAGGAATTCGCCATCCCCCCCTGTAAAGACAATCGAGCCGTCAGGATAGCGGAACCTCCAGTCCTGACAAAATGCGCGGATAGTAGCGATCGCACCGTAAATAATGCCACTCTGGATGGCTGCTTCCGTCTCGCAAGCCCAACGCGGTATCGGCCACGCTGTTAGAACATCCTCTCGTACAGTCGGTAGCGCTGCTGTGGAGGCGAATAGCGATTGTCTCTGCAAGCGCAAACCGGGCACAATCGCGCCTCCAGCAAATGCACCCAGCTCATCTACTGCTGTCAACGTCAATGCCGTTCCACCATCAACAACCAGTACCGGCCAGCCTTGCTTTCGAGCTGCTCCGACGACAGCAAGAGCACGATCGAGCCCTAATGTTGCGTAGGTGTTAGCGAGGGGAACGTCATTCAAGTCAAGTTGGCGAGCGCAAGATAAAGCAGGCCAGAGGGTTAGAGCCGCCGTCACGTCTCCTACGCTAGCCAGACAAATGCGATCGCATGCCGCGCGCAGATATCTCTCGAATTCGACATTCGAGGCAATATCCAAACGCCCCCACTCTCGGAGTTTGTCCCCGGTATATTGCCCCCACAGGATGCGGGAGTTGCCCACTGCTACAGCCAACCAGCCTGCAGCTGAATCAGTGTTTTGGGGCTGCGAGGAACCTTCAGCGATCATCGCTCTTGCCGTCCCCAAGGGTCTAAAAAAGTCAGCACGCTAACGACATTTTGCCGTAACATCGCTAGTGAACCAGGGATTGTGCCTGGGATCTTACGGTAAAGTCGCGCGCTCCGGTTAGAGAGGAATTGCAATCGTGTTCAATGTTGGCGATAAAGTCCGCGTCAAAAAACTGATCGACGTCGCGCAAGGTGACGTTTCTGACCACGTCGGCAAAGAAGGCATCTTGCGAGCCTTCCGCGTGGTTGATGGCAGTGGCATCGGCTGTTTGGTTGATTTTGGCGACGACGAAGAATCAGTTTGGTTTTTTGAGAAGGAACTCACTGCTGTCTAGTAGGCTGAGCTGACTGAGCTGAGGTTACCTATTTTTTCCCTATCGCGAAGGTCTTGATTGTGAAGCGATCGCCTGCCATCACTCGCCATCTGCTCGCACGTCAAGTGGCGGAGCGGGTAGATGGATTGTCTTTGCGGCTGGCAAAAGCTGCTGTAGATGCACTCACGGACAGCATTGCAGACACCTTAGCGGATGAAGGGGTCATTCAGCTCAATGGCTTCGGGACGTTTTCAGTACGTCACCGATCCGCTCGACAAACGCTGCACCCGCGCACCCGCAAACCGATCTCGATTCCCGCTGCGAACGTGCCTCACTTCGCTCCCAGTCCTCAACTGCGGCAACGCGTTGCTGCGGCGATCGCGTCTTCAGAGGTAGGGAACGGATCGCAAGCATTTTTTCCGTCAGAATGATATTTTGAGTGCGCTACTAGCCCAACTCTTTTCTCACGAGCTGCACGTACTATGAGTCGAATTCTGACCTTCCTCGGGCAAGGCGGTACCGGACTGTCCACCGTCGCGATCGCCGTTGCGAAAGCCGCAGCTCAAACGGGGCGTCGGACGTTACTCGTCGGCCATCAAGATGGCGCGAGCGTTGCCGATATCTTGGGCGTTACCGCTCCAACCGAACCGGAAGCGATCGCAGCCAACCTGAGCTTGGTCGAACTCCGCGCTACGGCTCTGCTAGAAAAGGGTTGGAGCATGGTGAAAGACCTAGAGGCACAATACGTCAAAACCCCGTTTTTCAAAGAAATCTACGGTCAAGAACTCGCGGTTCTCCCAGGGATGGACAGCGCGCTAGCACTGGAAGCCCTGCGTCAATACGATGCCAGCAAAGATTACGACTCAATTGTCTACCTCGGGGCTGGGACGATCGAGACGCTGCGCATGTTCGGCTTGCCCGAAGTGTCGAGCTGGTATCGCCGGCGCGCGTCCAAAGCTTTTTTGGGCTCTGACTTGTTTAATGCACTGCGCCCCTTCGCCGAACCCATATTGCGCTCCGTCACGAATATCGATCGCCCCATCGACGACCTCGTCCAAGATATGGGCGGGGCAAAAGACGTACTGGAAGAAGGGCGCACGGCAGTAGCCAACCGCGATCGCGTACTGGCCTATTTGGTAACTACGACCGACCCACTGGCCCAAAAAACCGCCCGATTTCTCTGGGGTAGCGCTCAGATGGTCGGGCTGACCGTGGGAGGTGTGGCCGTTAATCCTGGAGGCAGCGGTGCGGTGGCGTCGGCTGATTTTGCGCCTTTGGTCGTGCGCGAGCTACCTGCCTTACAAGGAAGCGATTGGAGCCCCATGGTTGACGCCGTAACGCCGTTTCTTAACGTGCCTGACGTGCCCGCTCCCGTAGCAATCGACGAAAGTGCTCGTACGGTCACGTTATTCGTGCCTGGTTTTGACAAATCGCAAATTGAGTTGAGCCAGTCGGGACCAGAAATCACGGTTACCGCAGGGGACCAACGCCGTAACGTCGCCCTCCCCAGCAGCATGGCGGGGAGTCAAGCCAAAGGAGCAAAGTTTCAGGATATGTACCTGATCATCAGCTTCTAAATTGCTACGGTTTCCAGCTTTCTATCGTGTGCTTTGCAGCTTGCACCATTGCTCAAACTACACGAGCTGTTCTGAAACTGTCACGCGCACGATTTGTCGCGGAAATTAAGAGCATGAAAGCGGGCAAGATATCAGTGTGAATTGCAACCACTGGTATTTTATCGAACCTAGGGTTTGCCATTTCGGATACGTCCGCACTCTGCTAGACATCTCAGAGGATTGCGATGAATTTGTTTTGCCGCTTGGTAGGCTCTGGATTGCGAGTCTGCTCACTTCCGCTTGCGTTAGCTGCCACCGCATTCGTCGCTCAATCTGCCTCAGCCGCTATTCTTACAACTACGGGCGATGTCGCGATCGCTCCCACCCCCGTCGTCGCGGCTGATTATCCGGATGGTTCGACCATCTTTGCGATCGCAGAAGCAGCCAGCATTGCGTTCCCAGCTGGAGTAAATCTCAGCCTCGGCACTATTCCGGAAGGGCGATTAGTGGATAGCTATCTACTCCATTACGATCCCAATCCGAATGTCAGAACTGTCGTTACTGGCAGTATCGAGTTTTCTCAGCCCATCCTCGGCTATGTCTGGCAGAACAATAGACTCGACGCAACAGATGCTTTATTCAATGCCGTCATGCCGGTAGGTACGTCTCGCGGCTTAGAAAATAGGGACCTCAATGCTTCTGCGTTAGCAATTGGCACCTCAATAATCGACCTTGATTTTCGAGCTGGGAGTACGGGAATTGACAACGTTCGTGTTTTCGTTGCTGCTCCTGAACCCGCTACTACAGCAGGGTTAGCAACTTTAGGCGTGCTTGGTTTTGGAGCAATTTGCAAGCGTCGTCGCCAAGCTGCATTACCAACCAACGAGTAAATATCGAATCAGCTTTTCCCACTCGATCCGCATCAGGTCACCAGATGCAGCTCTGACCTATTACTTCCGTGATATTCGGCAAGAGCGGCCCCAATGTGTGGGTGGTTGCGATCGCCTACCGTGGGGACAATATCAGAATCTTTTCAGTCCGACGGGCTCGCAAGCGTGAGGTAAAACTCTCTGTGAAGGCAGCAGATTTTGACCCGAAATTTGACCAAGATACAGTTGGCGCAGCAAGCACTGACTATCTTTATTCGTTTGGCCGTGTTTGTAAGTTTTAGAGCGATCGCAAAAAGGACAGTCCATTTTCAGAGGGATACGTCAACCCTTCCCCTGACACTTCACACACTTCTTTGATACACGACCGTCGAGACATCACTCATTTCACGAACCCTTTGCGGAGATAATTACTCAACCCATCAACCATCGTGACCATCACGAGAACGACGATGAGGAGGGCTGATACCTGTTGATATTTCAAAATCCGCAAAGCGCTAATAATTTCCAAGCCGATGCCACCGGCACCCACAGCACCCAGCACCATGGAGGCACGAAAGTTGTATTCCCAGCGATAAAAAGTCACGTCCGCCATCTGGGGAAAGACCTGAGGCAAAATACTGTGAACGATGACCTGCGGTTCAGTTGCACCAGCAGCACGAGCAGCTTCCACAGGAGCTGAATCGCTGAGTTCGATCGCTTCAGCAAAAAACTTGCCCAACATCCCCACCGAGTGAAGGCCGAGCGCCAAAGTCCCGGGCAATTTGCCAAACCCGACGGCAGCCACCAGAATCATGCCTAAAATCAGCTCGGGAATGGCTCGCGTCCCGTTCAAAATGGTACGGGCCATCTGAAACAACGCGGGATGGGGTGCGATGTTTCGAGCTGCCAACAGACACAAAGGCAGGGATAGCGCGACCGCGATCGTCGTACCTGCCACGCTCATGGCCAAGGTATCGACAATCGGCATAATCCATTTGGGAAGGCGGCTAAAATCTGGCGGAAACATCTCAGATAACAGTTTGCCGATCGCCGGAATCCCCTCCGCCATGCGTTCGACATCGAATAACCCCACAACTGCCAGACAAGCAATGATAACTCCCAAGAACAGCAGCGTTTTAATGAGTTGTCGGTTCCATTGCCGCTGCTGCTGACGCAGGATTTCGGCATAGCGCTCCGGCATTACAGTCATCGTTCAATCCTTCCATCAGGCAATGGTGGGCGAAGCTTAGAAGCCAAACATTCCCCCTCGTGCGAGGGGGATGCCTGCGTCGAAACCACGTAACTTACTGGACGAACTCTCCTAGATCTAAGCCCAGCGTTTCGCCCGCTTTACGAATGCCGTCGTAGTCGCGATCGCTCATCTCCGCGAAGCCATCGGCCTTAAACGGCTTCAGAATGGCCGCATCATCCAAAGCTAAGAACGTCTCGCGAATGTCCTCCTGCAACTCTGGAGATAAGTCGGCGCGCATCGTCCAAGGATACTGAGGAATGGGGTCAGATTCCGCAATCACTGCGACTTTATCCGGGTCGATGGTTCCTTTTTCGACCAAAATATTGAAAATCGGACGACTCAGTCCCCCTGCTTGAGCGTTACCGCCTTGAACCGCCAGAGCAACGGCATCGTGAGCGCCCAAAAACACCGCTTCATAGTCATCGCCCGAAACGAGCCCGGCTTCAGCCAACGTCAACTCAGGAAACAACCGACTGGATGTTGATGCCGGATCGCCAAAGGCAACTGTGGTGCCTTCAATATCGCCAAATTCATCCACCCCAGCTGCAACATTGCCAATGATGATGGAGGTATAAGTGGTCGATCCACCTTTCAGGCGAGCTGCGAAGGGCTCGATATCGCTTTTTGTCTTCGCCAGCACGTAAGACAGAGGTCCGAAATACGCGAGATCTAAGCGTCCGTTACTAGCCGCTTCAATCATCGACGAATAGTCCGTGGTGACGATCAACTCGATGTCTTTGTCTAGCCCTTCTTCTAGATGCTTGACGAGGCCTTCATTGTCCTGAATCACAGTGGCGGCATTCTCATCTGGCAATAATGCCACAATCAGCTTCTCCGGATTGTCGCCCTTTAGTGTTTGTGTCTCTGTGTCCTGGTTGGCGATCGAGTTCGAGTTACCGCATCCCACAAAACCCACAACTCCTAACAGGCAAAAGCTCATCGCGCCTCGTTGCAATGTAATCCCCATCGTGTAACGAAGTTCTCCAACAATCCTAACTAACTGACAAACACTATCAGTTTCACACGCTCGAACCACTGCCGCACAGTTCCTCAAACTTACACTGACACCCTCGTTGCCAAAGGCTCACTCGCGTAAATTTCATTGAGATGCCGAGCGCTCAATGCAGCAGGAGAAGCATCAAAAATGATGCGCCCGCTAGACAAACCGATGATGCGATCTCCGTACTGCTTGGCAAACTCTACCTGGTGCAAACTCAGTAATGCAGCAATTCCATCTCGCTTACAAATGTTGTGCAGCAAAGACAAAATTTGATGCGCGCTAGCCGGATCGAGACTCGCGATTGGCTCGTCCGCGAGCATGAGATGAGGTTGTTGCGCCAAGGCGCGAGCAATGCCCACGCGTTGCTTCTGCCCTCCGCTCAGTGATTTCACTGGAGTGACAGCTTTATCCAGCAGGTTGACTCGTTCCAAACAGTCCAGAGCAATCTGGCAATCCACCAGAGGCAGTGGCAACAGACTTCTCCAAAAGGAGTGGTAGGCCAATCGCCCCATCAAAACATTTTTCAGGGCGGAATGGCGATTGATAAGCTGGTGCTGTTGGAAAATCATCCCCGTCCGCTTCCGATGCAAGCGCAGTGAGGCTGGCTGAGTCAGATCGCCCACGCCCATAGCAGTAACATTGCCTTGAGTTGGCGGATGCAGGTGATTGATCGTTCGCAGTAGCGTTGATTTCCCCGCCCCAGAAGAACCGAGGACAATGGCAAATTCACTTTGATGCAAATCAAGTGACACGGATTCTAAGGCAATAGTACCGTTGCTATAGGTCACGCCGACACGATCGAGACTAACAATTGCACGCTTGTCCATCGGGCAAAACCATTCGGCGAACCCCCAACACGATACCAATCAGTTCGCAGAAGCTGTAGCCACCAGCATTCTCTCAGAAGAAACTTTGCGATCGGGCTAAGCAGGAGTTAACGCCTGGATAGCGAATGACGTTAGTGCACTTTTGCCAGACGTCGAGAGCCAACTTGTATCGCAACATGACCGAGCATACAACTCGGAGTCACAACAGTTGGGCGATAGATGTCGCGAGATCGCTCAAGAAGCCTTTTCCTAGCGGGGGAGCGTCAATGGGGTACGTGCTTGCTGACAAAATCGATGGGGGTCAGATGGCGAGACTCAAATTTTTACACCATTAGATTCATCCAATATGGAAAGCTCTGTACATTTTAATGCTATCGAAGCGTTTAGCCACGCAAAGTATTTACTTGACGAACAGCTAAGAAGAGTTGCGTTCTGTGGCTTTCATGTAATGAGTCAGGCGATTAAATTGACATATGGCAACTAAACACGATAAGTCATAGTGCATCCCACTGTTTAAGAGTGTTTGCAAATGCAAAACTTTTTTCCAGAACCTTCGAGTTTATTAGGCGCAGGATGACATGGATGCAAATTTAATTATTTCTAACATTCTCAATCCGCCTGTCCTGTTCTTTTTTCTGGGGATGGTTGCAGTTTTTGTTAAATCCGATCTTGAAATCCCTCCACCTATTCCAAAACTATTTTCACTCTATCTGTTGCTTGCAATTGGATTTAAGGGTGGGGTCGAGTTAGTTAAAAGTGGGATTACGCAGGAAGTATTATTGACGCTTTTAGCTGCAATGCTTATGGCATGCGTTGTGCCACTGTATACCTATTTTATTCTAAAGATTAAATTAGATACCTATGATGCAGCAGCGATCGCTGCGACCTATGGCTCCATCAGCGCCGTAACATTCATCACTGCGGGCGCTTTTTTGACAGAACTGAATATTGATTATGATGGTTATATGGTGGCCGCACTAGCCTTAATGGAATCGCCCGCTATTATCGTGGGATTAATTATGGTTAATCTATTTGCAATTGACGACAAGCGAGATTTTTCCTGGGGTGAAGTACTGCAAGAAGCCTTCCTCAATAGTTCCGTTTTTTTGTTGGTGGGTAGCCTTGCTATTGGGGTGTTAACTGGAGAGCATGGTTGGGAACTTCTATCGCCTTTTACTCAAAAGATGTTCTACGGCGTCTTGACTTTCTTTTTGCTGGACATGGGTCTTGTCGCTGCCAAAAGAATTAAAGACTTGCAAAAAACAGGCGTCTTTCTAGTTGGATTTGCCATCCTAATCCCTATAGTCAATGCAGCTATTGGGTTATTTATTGCAAAATTTATTGATATGCCGCAAGGAGATGCTCTTTTATTTTCTGTGTTGTGTGCTAGCGCATCCTACATTGCTGTTCCAGCCGCAATGCGCATGACCGTCCCGGAAGCTAATCCGAGCCTGTACGTTTCGACTGCTCTAGCAGTCACATTCCCGTTCAATATCATTGTGGGAATTCCGCTGTATCTGTACGGAATTAACCTTTTGTGGGGGTAGTTACATGCATCTTATGAAAAAGATAGAGATCATCGCTAATTCTTTTGAGCTTGGCAAGATTTTAGACAGCTTGGATAAATCTGGCGTGCATGGGCATGCAGTGATCCGTAACGTGGTGGGCAAGGGACTGCGGGATGGTGTTGAAGATTTAGATATGACGATGCTCGATAATGTTTACATTATTGCCTTCTGTTCACCTGAACAGGTTAAGGATGTCGTTGAGAACGT
>JBCBVC010000012.1:0-47523 GCA_039817845.1 Cyanobacteria bacterium J06642_2 | reverse complement strand
TATCCCATCGATATTCCCAACCCGCTCAAACGTAAGAAGCTCGCCCTCGAAACCGCCGCTACTCCGTAAACAAAGTATTTCTAGCTTCACGTTCTAGAGCCATATAGGGAGATAACGTGCTCAATAATTCGATATAGTAATTTCCACTCACCATTTCCGAAATGAGCTTGTGTTCAGCGACGATCGCCTCAAACCAGCCCGATTGCACCACATCGCGTCCGAATGCATCCAAATGGCTGGCATGTTGCTTGACTCCTGCAAAAGCAGCTAGATGAAGAGCGTAGCGCTCGTATAGATCTCGCAACTGCTGATGAATGTCTGCTATGGGTTCTGGGGGCGTATTCCACAACAAGATGAGGCAGCCACGATCCCTTAAAGTCGTCCAAACTTTACGATATTTCTCTTTGTCCGCCACCCAGTGCCACGAAGTCGCGGCAACTACGGCATCAAATTCATTGGGTATGACTTCCCACTCTTCAAACGTAGAGTTGACGACCTCGACCCGAGGGAAAGCAGCACAGTGGCTCTGAGCTAGTTCGCATGCGGCTCGGCTGGGTTCGATGCATGTCATCTTGAATCCCAAACGGGCAAAGGCCACGGTGGCAATACCGGGTCCACACCCAATTTCGAGCAGGTTTGCAGTGTTTGCTAGACGAGTAACCTCCACTGCTCGAGTGATAAATTCGTCGGGATAACAGGGCCGAACGCGATCGTAGGCTGTAGCTACATTCGAATACCACTCGCTCTTCTCCGCCAAGCTCTTGGCGTAGATAGCCTGAAGTTGGCGATCGAAGTTCTGCACGAAATAATTTTATTTTATGGAGTAGCGGCGGTTTCGAGGGCGAGCTTCTTACGTTTGAGCGGGTTGGGAATATCGATGGGATAGTCACCCGTGAAGCAGGCAGAACAAAACTGCTCGGAAGTATAGCCTGTTGCCTCAATCATGCCTTCCCAGCTTAGATAAGCGAGCGTGTCAACGCCGATGTGAGACGCAATTTCGTCTACCGAATAGTGCGAAGCAATCAGCTGATCTTGCGTATCGGTATCGATGCCGTAGAAGCAGGGATGCGTGACGGGAGGACTGGAGATGCGCATGTGAACTTCAATAGCTCCAGCCTCGCGGAGGGCTTTCACAATTTTACGGCTGGTGGTACCGCGCACGATTGAATCATCGACAATGACAATGCGCTGCCCCTGCAATACATCTTTGAGGGGATTGAGCTTCATTCGTAGGCCGCGATCGCGCATGGCCTGAGTCGGTTGGATAAAGGTGCGCCCCACATAGCGATTTTTGATCAAGCCATCCGTGTAGGGCAGGTGCAAGTAGCGGGCAAACCCAATTGCGGCTGGCGTGCCCGAATCCGGCACCGACATTACCCAATCCACATCCACGGGAGACTCTTTGGCTAGCTGTTCGCCCAAGCGGGTGCGATAAGCATAGAGACTCTCTTCGTGCATCAGGCTGTCGGGCCGCGCAAAATAAATCATCTCGAAGATGCAAAGCTTGGGGCTCGCTTGCGACCATTGATGCGACTTCACGCCGCTATCGTCAATCCACACCACCTCACCTGGGGCGATGTCGCGCACGTAGTCCGCACCAATGATGTCTAGAGCGCAGGTCTCTGAGGCTAACACGTAGCGTTGGAGTTTCTCCACGGAAGCGGGCAGCTTTCCTAGCACCAAAGGACGAATACCGTAGGGATCGCGGGCCCCCATCAGCCCCGACGGCGTACCGATGACCAAGCTGAAAGCACCTTCGCAGCGAACTAGGGCTTGACAGGTGCCATCAATCCAGTCAGCCCCGTCATTGACCGCTAGCGCGATCGCCTGAGCAAGCGCTTCTGTATCGGAACTGGATACCAGATGTACCTGGCTGTCTATCAGCTCTTGACGCAACTCGCGAGCATTGACCAAATTGCCATTGTGAGCGACCGCGACCGCGCCCAAGCGAGTCTCGACGATCGTGGGTTGCGCGTTGGCGATGCGGCTCGAGCCCGTGGTGGAATAGCGGGTGTGACCGATAGCAATCTCGCCCTTGAGGTTGCGTAAGGTGGTTTCATTGAACACCTGCGTTACCAAGCCCATGTCTTTATGGACGCGACAAAATTCGCCGTCAAAGACAGCAATCCCTGCCGATTCTTGACCGCGATGTTGGAGTGCAAATAGACCGAAGTAGGACAACGTGGCCACGTCCTCTGTCGGGGCTAATACGCCAAATACACCACAGGCTTCTTCGGGCTTGTCGGGCAACTCGGGAATTGCGTGAGCCGGAATGGCGGTCATAGCAGAGGTTTTCATGAAGAGTGCGTGGTGCACTTCTAGTCTACCGTGGAGAGGATAACTGCCAGGGAGCTATCCCAATTTTTGCCAGCCCTGACGGTCGCGGTTCTATGTTGCCTGACGATCTCCAACATGCCAGCTCCCAACTGCGATCGCGCCTCCACGAGGTGAAAACCGTTTTGTCAGGGCCAGCAGCTTCTACTGACCTTATAGCAACAAAACTAACAGGGCTGAAGTCATACCTAGAATCTGCAGCCGTATCACTTTTCAGTCGCGACCTCGGTCCGATGCTGCGACCGTATGGCGTGGAAATCCACAAAGAATTGCGCCTATTGCAAATAGATTTAGCACGCTGGCAGGCTTCGCGCCGAGCAGATACACAGCAATCGCGATTGACAAATATCGCACGACGCTGCGATCGATTACTCGGCTATGTGGACGCACTGCAGCAAGCTGACTCGGCTGGGCGCTAGGACCCCGAAATCGTTGTCAGGTTCACATCTTGAAAGTAGTAGGCCAGAATTTGGCGATAGGTCCATCCCTGTTTGGCGAGGCCGAATGCCCCCCACTGACTCAGGCCGACGCCGTGGCCCCAGCCTTTGCCGTCAATCAAAATCTCGTCATTCTCATCTGCATCGAGAGAAAAAAGCGTACTTTTGAGCTTGAAATGAGCGGCAAATTCCACTGCCGATAGCTCCGTCTTGCCCTTGTCACCGCGCAGAGCGATAGCCGTAACGCGGCCAGTGGAGGTTTTCTGCACGACCTCCAGGCTTTTGATATCTCCGACGTCGGCAGCCACCTCGGCGCGATCGGCAAAATCGGCTAGGTCTTCTAAAGAAATGCGCTGCGTCCAGGGTTGCAGAGCTTCCTGCCAGTTATCGCGCACGCTGCGCAGATAGGGTAGCGCGTACCCCCAGATATCCTCAACATTTTCAGTGGCACCGCCGGACGAGGCGTGAAACACTGCGTCAATTAAACGACCCTGGTAGGTCAACACCTCACTGCGGGTTTCCTGGGCTGCTGCTTGGGTCCGTTGAGACTCGTCGGCAATTCCGCGATATACCTGTGCCGCTGCTGTATGACCGACATCGAACCGTTCCCGCAAACGTCGCTGTTGGTGATGTAGGACATAGGTGCGCGAAGCGACAGCTTGGGCTTTCATGGCTTCAAACTCAAATCCCGAACCCACTTCGCCGCCCACGACACTGCTAACGTACTGCTCTAGATCGACGTGGTTGACCGCCAAAATGCCCTCTTCGTCCGGATAGAGACTCAAGCTGCCACGATAAGTTTTGCCGTTGACGAGAATCGAACCATTTGGGTCCGTGGGTTGCAGTACTAATTGAGTCGAGCTTGTCGTCTCGCCCGCCTTGAGCGTATCGCCATTCATGGCAATTTCCGCTGTCTCATTCCCTGCTAATTCCTGCAAAATGAGCCCTTGGCGATCGCCCAGTCGCGCAGCGGAAGTGCTGCCTACCACGAGCTCGTCAGCATCGCGAGCAATGGCAATCCGCACTACGGCGGCCAGCGCTGCCGGACTGAGCCACAGCCAGCAAATTGAGATCGCGATCGCGAATTTTACGCACGAGCGTAGGGACATTAAGAACTTGCACCAAAACATGACATCGACTTAACATACCGAATCTAAGTTGATGATGCTAGCGCCTGCCGAACAGTCTTCAATTCGAACAGTCTTCAATAGGTACCCAAGTTGGACGAGCAGTCTGAGGGGAGTCTAGCTTTCCATCATTACGTAGGACGCTGATGCCTCGTCTTCGCTCAAAGCTTCCAGCAGAGCTTGGTAGCGCATGCGATACATACCGACGAGATGAGCGATCGCCGCTCCTAAGCCTGCAACGGCAAGTACGTAACTGTGTAGTGCGTACATGCGAGTAAGCGTGGCCGTACTAACGGCTGGACCGCCCACCAACAGGTCGCGCAACCCATTGCCAACAACCGGAATTGCTGCAATCGTTCGCAACTCGATCGCAAACCGCCAATAGCCTTCCTGAGTCCAATCCAGCACGATCGCCGTCCAGCTCAGCGCCATCCCCACCAGCAGCAACCCGATAGTGCTCAGCCAAACCCAATACCACGTCCGATTGGACTGCCGACTCAAAAACATCAGAACGACCTGCAAGAGAGCTGCCAAAATGAGCCCATTTCCAGCGACATCGTGTAAAGCCAAGATCCAGCTTCCGCCGGTTACAGATCTCGCGATCGCTTTCAACGACACGTATGCCGCACCAGCTGCGGGTTGGTAATAGACAGCCAGTAAAACACCGCTAACTGCCGCAATCGCGCTTAAACTCAATACGATCGACGCATTGATCGTGGCGACCTGCCGACATCTGGCAGCAAATCCTGCATTCATGGCTTGCACTCCCGGTCAATTCCACGCCTCCATAGTAGAGGCGATCTTTAAAATCACTCAGCTACTGGTGCGCGCTCTAACGCTTCCTCCAGCCCCGGCGGCCGCACGGACAATTGCAGCAAATTGTAAACAGCCCAAGCAATCCCGAAGGAGAAAGCAAGGGGAGTTACCTGCCACCCCGTGAAGAAGCGTACGGTACCGACGACGATGGCAGCTAACATCAGTAACAGCAGTAGCGTTTGGGGACCGAAGGAAAAGACTGAGGATCGCTGCAGCCACGGTTTGACACCTCGCAGCGACAGCAAAATCGATTGGATGGACTGGTAAAACTGAGCGTGAGTCTGGCATTCAGATACCCACGCAGCTCGCCACAAGTGTCGGGGAAACGCGGTCAACCAAGCCAGTCGTCCCACAATTGCATAGGGTAAAAACCACGTCAGAAATTCGCGATTGAACTCAGGGACGGGCGTGACTCCCGTAAAGAGAAACCAAATCGGAATCACGAACAGCATGACTGAGGCGACACCGCTCATGCTCCACAATCCATACCAAAGATACTGAAACTTCTGAGCTTGGCTGGTTTGCCGCTCCCACCACAAGTTCAGGCGCAACGTTTGCAGCAAAGCCAACAGCGACATCAGGCGATCGCGCAGAGGCAGCAACGCGCCTTGCACCTCCACTGTCCGACATAGATATGACTTCCAACCCCGCTGGTGCAACAACCCTCCTAACATCAGCGGTTGAGATAAATCGATATCAGGAATCATCTCTAGAGCTGTTCGTCGCAATACGGTACCGTTCCCCAGCAATGGAGCCGCTTCGCCTCCGAATTCGCCTATAGGTATGGGTTGCTGTAGAGGGTGATCGGGTTTTGGCTTGCTCAACGTGCGCACCATCGTTTGCACGAACCCGACATTGTTGGCAATAGGCGCGCGCGTCGGAGTGTCAAAAAAATACGGGATGGTTTGCTCCAAAATGTTGGATGCCACCGTTTGCCCCGGCACCACGAGCAAGATGAATTCGCCGAAGGTAGAAATCTCGCGCAAAAGATACTGTAAAGACTGTCCTGGAGCAGCCGGACAGGCGATGTAATCGCAGGGTACTGTTGTTGCTGCTTTCTCCAGGTCGGGGTCGGTCCCAGTATCGACAATGTGAACGTACAGGCGATGCCAAGGATAGTTCAACTGAGTTAGATCCTTGGCCGTCTGACACGTTGCCGCGATGGAGTGCGAGCTTTCTCGCAGGATGAAAACGTCGACATAGGGCATCTCCTGCACGGACGCTCTCATATCGCCAAACGCGTCGTAGGGAGGAACGAACGTTTTAATCTGGCTGAGCACGAAACCAAATGTCCCAATCAGCATGAGAAATTCGGCAATCAGGAGCAACAGTGAAGGTCCAAACGCTTCATAGTTGAAACCAGCCGTGCAGCGCCAGTAGAGGTACATCACCCCCAACAGCAGCTGCGCGATCGCCAACAACCGAAATACCCAATTCCGGGCCGAGACTTGAGACGCCGCCGGACGGGATTGTTGAAGCGATTTCGCTTTTGCCATGGTCGCTCTTAGTAGTGGAGTCAATCGGATTCAAACTACCGCCATTATCCCCACCAGATTGACCTTATGGCGATCGCTTAAAGCAGGTAAACAAAAGAGCAGCGCCGCGATCGCAGCACTGCTCTTGAGTCATTAAAAAAGTGAGAAGCGCAAACCCTATTCAACCGCAGCTGTCTCTGGCTTAGGAGCTACAGCCTTTGGTGATGCCGCTGCAGTTACTTGCAATTGCTCGGCAGGATAGACGCTGACGCGCTTACGCGTCTTGCCAAACCGCTCGAACTTCACAATGCCTTCAATCACGGAGAACAATGTATCGTCGCGCCCGATGCGGACATTTTGGCCGGGGTGAAACTTGGTGCCACGCTGACGCACCAAAATATTGCCTGCCCGAACCTTCTCACCACCGAATCGCTTCACGCCTAACCGCTGGGCATTCGAATCGCGACCGTTACGAGTACTGCCGGTTCCCTTCTTGTGTGCCATGACCTGCCTCCCTCTGAAGTGCTAACTAGCGTGTTCGACTAAATGTTGGATTGTGTCTGCTCAGATTCCACCACCTTGACGGGGTAAGTGACAAAGTCACTTATGTCTCGTCGCCCTCAACGACCTCAGCGACTATCGGCTCAGTAGCTTCGCTCGTGGTAGCGGCTCCGTTATTGCCCAAAACTTTGCCGTTCAACTCGATGGACTCGATCATCAAGCGCGTCAAACTTTGCCGGTGTCCTTTTTTGCGACGCGTCTTTTTCTTCGGCTTCATCTTATAGACGATAACTTTGGGGCCGCGCCGTTGGAACATGACCCGAGCTTTTACTACGGCTCCCGAGACGTATGGCTGGCCGACAGAAACATCGCCATCATTCTGCACTAACAAGACATTGCTCAATTCCACCAGCTCGTCGGCTTCGACATCGAGCTTCTCGACGTCGTAGAAACGTCCGGGCTCGGCCCAGAGCTGCTTGCCACCGGTTTCTACAATTGCATAGGTCATGAATTCTCCTCGTTGCCGTACGGGTGACCGATGATGGTACTTAATAACCCGGTCCGAGCACTGGTTTACTCGCGATCGTTTACTCGCAGTTTCTAATCATAGGCGAAGGATGGAAGCCGTGTCACCCGACGGGTTGAATTTAAGCGCAGCGCTGCCCGGTTTTGCGATCGCGCTCCGTGAAGGCGTTGAGGCGGCCCTGGTGGTCGGTATCGTTTTGGCCTGTCTGCACAAAGCAGATCGCACTGACCTCAACCGCTGGGCATATGGGGGCATTGGCGTAGGACTGGCCGCCAGCACTGTAGTTGGCCTCGTGCTCCAGGGGGGATTGCAGTGGTTGACCGCAGTAAACCCAACTTATACGCCTGTCGTAGAACCTTTACTGAAAACTACGCTCGGGCTAGTGGCGATCGCCTGTTTGAGCTGGATGTTGGTGTGGATGACGCAGCAGGCCAAATCGCTTAAAGGAGAAATTGAGGGGAGCGTGACCGCAAGCTTGCGATCGCAACGAGCGGGTTGGGGCGTACTCAGTTTGATAACGATTGCCGTGGCTCGGGAAGGCTTCGAGTTAGTTGTCTTTCTGCTTACCGACTTTCAGCAAGGTATCGTCCCGCTGGCGGGTGCAATCATTGGGATTCTGGGCGCAACTGGTATCGGCATTGCCATGTTCGGTTGGGGTGTGCGCATCAACATCCGCGACTTTTTCCGCGTCATGGGTATCTTTCTGCTGCTCGTAGTCGGGGGGCTGGTCGTCTCCGTCTGCAAATATGTGGATGCGTCAGCGATCGCGCTATCTCAGAATCTAGCTACGGATTTCTGCACGGCTCTGCCTGCCAATGCTTCCTGCGTCCTCGGTCCGCAAATTTGGAATGCTGCCGCAACGCTGCCCGACAAGCGTGGCCTTGGACTCGTACTGAAGATTATTTTTGGCTACCGCGATCGCGTGTATCTGGCCCAGATTATTGCCTACGTGATTTTCTGGCTCGCGATTGGCAAAACCTATCTGCAAAGCGCGGGTATTACGCCTCCTGCCATCAAATCTTCTGCCATCAAATCTTCTGCTATCAAATCTTCTGCTATCAAAACCAAGGGAGCGCCTACACCTCCTGCTCCATCCGGCTCGGAATCCTGAATTAACACAGCTGTCTCAACTCATCCCAGATTCAATCCAATACTCAAGGAGAGCGGCGAACCTCAACCGTTGATACTTCGCTCGCGACCCGATCATCGATCTCGAAGGTACTGGCTTGCTCGGAGCGAGCCGTCTCTTCCGCATTCATTCGCGATCGCCTGTCATAAATGAGCTTGAGCGTCAAAATTGCGGCGGCCAGAATAAACGTCACGATATTCGTCAAGATTACGGGTAAAGCGTGGATTTCCCAGCCATATATCCCCCACAACACTACGCCAGCGTTGAATAACAAAAACATGCCGATAGAAACGTCTTCCGCTGATTGCGATCGCCAAGTTTTTACGAGCTGAGGTAAAAGGGCAACGGTCGTTAACGCTCCGGCTAACAACCCTATGGTGTCAGGGGAATGCAGAGAAATCATGGTCTTACCGATGGGTTGTCAGGTTTCTACTCGATACAGGGCGAATTGTTCCACAACTATTTTCATTATCGGGCTTAACGTACCGTTACGAGTTGTCGTTATCCTTTCGGTAGACTAGGACGGCTATAGGTGTAGAAATATCATTCATATGACCGAGTTATCCGAGGCCTCGCGTTCCGTTGCATACGTGCCGAACCCATCTGGCCCCAAACTCAAGGGATGGCAGCGTTGTTTGGCGATCGCGTTTCTCGTGGTTAACGGTTTGTTTTATGTGGCGGCCTATCAAATGACCCACGTGCGCGAGCCTGGGCAAAGAGGATTCGGCATTCCCAAACCCCAGAACCATCAAACTCCAGGCGATCGCGGCTTAGCCTATTCCACTCATCGCATCGAAATTGACGAGTCATCGTGGTTGGAAATGTGGCGGATGCCTTCTTGGCAAGCGTCTTCCCGAGGCATCGCTCTGCTGTTTCCTGGCAACCTCGGGACCAAAAGCAGTCAGCTGATCGGACCCGCTCAGAGTTTTGCGGCGCTAGGCTACGAACCCTGGTTAATTGACTTTCAGGGAGCGGGCGGGTCGAGCGGCAACTCTATCACTATCGGCATGAGAGAAGCGCGGGATGTGGTAGCAGCCTTCGAGCACGCGCGGGAGCTATATCCCAACTCCCCTATCGTTATCTACGGCGTCTCAATGGGCAGTGCGGCAGTGCTCAGAGCGATTTCTAAATACGGGATTGAACCCCAAGCGATCGTCTTAGAACTTCCGTTTACAAATTTGCTAGACGCAGTCAAAAGTCGCATCCGCCAGCAAAAGCTGCCTCCATCTCCAGCCGCCGAATTACTAGTGTTTTGGGGTGGCGTCCAACATGGTTTCAATGGTTTCGGCCACCGGCCCCAACACTTTGCTAGGGACGTAAACTGTCCGGCATTACTCATTCACGGTCAGCAGGATAAGTGGATGAGCGTGACCGAGATTGAAGCGATATTTCGAAATCTGCCTGGGTCCAGCGAGCTGGTGATCTCCCCCAAAGCCGGTCATCATCAACTCATCGGCATAGATCGCCCGCTCTGGGATGCCTCGTTAACTCAGTTTCTCAATTCACTGTGACCATACGCGAGCTAGCAGACTGGCCTTTCGCCTCACTCAAAATCGAATTCGCGCGGGGTCAGCTCTACGTTCCAACCGGGTAAGTCCCACCACGAGTCTCGTTCCGAGCCGGGCTCGACCCAAAATTCGAGGGTTTGCACTTCGCCATCTTCAAACACGAGTTGCGGAAATTCAGGATAGTTGATGTCGTCTTCAGCCGTAAAAGAACGGTCGAAAAAGGTCATTTCTACCTGCAATCCATCTGTAATTCCGATCGCCGTCCTCCCTATTTCACTAACGGCCTCGTCATCGTATGAAAAGCTGCCATCGAAAGACTTCCCCGCCAGCTTGCCCTCTGTTACGTTCACCGTGAAGTCGTAGGTTATGGGTTTAGCGATCGCCCCTCCAGGAAAAAGAACCCACGCGATCGCCAAGCCCATAATGATGTGATTTTCGTGCATCGCACTCTCCCGACATAGGTGCTTCTCTCGGTTTTGCAAGATAGCATTTCCTCGACACTTCAACTCTCGACGATTCTGTGGGGCACGCTTAAGCTCTTAACGTTTTAGTTCGGACATTGAAGTACTAACTGGGACTGGGTTCTGGATAGCTAAGATATTCTAAGCCGCTTGACGGCTGCTATAGCTCCAGGCATTGCTACCTTGCTATGACTGAACTCATCGCTGCCACGCTGTATAAATTTATCGAGCTGCCCGATTTTAGTGAATTGCGATCGCCTTTGCTGGAGTTTTGCCGCGATCGCGAGATCAAGGGCACGATCCTGCTGGCTCCGGAAGGCATTAACGGCACGATTGCGGGGAAGCGCGATGGCGTTTGGGCTGCGATTGACTTTCTCCGCCGCGATCCGCGTTTGGTTGACTTGACGCATCGGGAATCTCCTGCGGCAAAACAGCCTTTTCAGCGGATGAAGGTACGCCTCAAACGCGAGATCGTGACCATGGGCGTGCCGGACGTCAATCCCGCTCGAATGGCTGGAACTTACGTCTCGCCGGAGCAGTGGAACGAGCTGCTTGACGACCCCGAAGTCGTAGTGGTGGATGTCCGTAACGATTACGAAGTTGCGATTGGCACATTTGAGGGCGCGGTCGATCCGCACACGCAAAGCTTTGTCGAGTTTCCCAACTGGGTGCGTCAGGCAGGTGCTTTGCGCGATAAGCCCAAAGTGGCCATGTTCTGTACGGGTGGCATTCGCTGTGAAAAGTCTACGGCGCTGCTGCGCGCCGAAGGATTTGAAGAGGTCTATCATTTGCAAGGTGGAATCCTGAACTATTTGGCCACCGTGCCGGAATCGGAAAGTCGCTGGCAAGGCGAGTGCTTTGTCTTTGACGAGCGCGTGGCTGTCGGTCACGGTCTCGCTCCCGGTCGCTACGAGATGTGCTCGGCCTGTGGTTACCCGATTGACGAAAGCGATCGCGCTTCAGATGCATTTGAAGATGGAGTCAGTTGTCCGCATTGCTTTGCAACCACGACCGACGCAGAGAAGGAGCGATTCCGACTGCGACGGCAGCAGTTCATGCGAGATCGTCAACCGTAGGCGATCTCGTTTCTCGACTCAGGCGCTTGCAGCTCTTTCCCACAGCAAAGCGGAGCGAATCATAAACCCGTACTCTAGTGAGGGGGCGAACCACGCAGGCGGCCCCTACAATAAGCCAAAGACAGTCGGAGTCTTTTGAGTGTCCGGTTCGGCCATTATTAGTACGTCTGAGCGCAAGCCCTTGGTGGAATTGCGGGGGATCTCTAAGCGGTTTGGAGAGTTAACCGTTTTAGATGAGGTCGATTTGACAGTCTATCAGGGCGAGGCTCTCGGCATTGTCGGCCCCTCTGGGACCGGAAAATCGACCATTTTGCGCATCATCGCCGGGTTACTTCCCGCTGACTCCGGTACGATCGCCTGGTACGGAGGACAGCCACAGACAGCTACTCGGTTCGATCGCGTGCCGGAACGGCTGAGTATGGTTTTTCAACAATCGGCTTTATTCGATTCGCTGACTGTAGACGAAAACGTCGGCTTTCTGCTGTATCAGCACTCTAGGCTGCCACGCTCGCGCGTGCGCGAACTGGTGACGGAGAAACTAGCTGCTGTAGGACTCCACGGCATTGAAGACCGTTTGCCCTCTCAACTCTCCGGAGGGATGCGCAAGCGGGTCAGCTTTGCCCGCGCCATTATGGAAGACCCGGACGACCCAACTGACGATCCGTTGATCTTGCTATACGACGAGCCCACTGCCGGTCTCGACCCGATTGCTTCTACCGTGCTGGAAGATTTAATTCGTGACTTACAGGTTGGGCAAAACTTGTGTGCCACGTACGCGATTGTGACGCATCAGGACAGTACGATTCGTCGCACTTCCGATCGCATTGTGCTTTTAGCCGGAGGTAAAGTGCGTTGGGAAGGCGGTGTGCCCGATATCGAACGCACCGATAACCCTTACGTGCGACAGTTTTTCAGTGGAGACGTGCAGGGGCCGATTCGTCCCCCCGGACAACCGCAGGAGGCATGATGCGATCGCGAGTATTTCGAGAAGGAGCCGCCGGGCTGCTGATTTTAACGGGCGTATTGGCGTTTGCCGGACTATTTGTCTGGATTTACAACTTGCGGTTTCGGGAGGCAGGCTACACATTTACAACTCTATTTGAAGATGCGGGCGGACTGACCCGAGGCGGTACAGTTTTGCTCAGGGGCGTACGGGTCGGTCAGATTACGACGATTGAACCCGGTATTGACACCGTCAAAGTAGTTGTAGGCATCGATCGCTCCAGCACGGTGATTCCCAGTGAGGCTGAATTTTTAGCCACTCAAATTGGCCTGATTGGCGAAACCGTCCTGGAAATCGTTCCGGCTCTCAACGTCGATTCCGCCCTTACCGAAACCAGTACGCCGTTATCGGGTGATTGCAATCAAGCCGCGATCGTTTGTGATGGCTCGCAGGTAGCTGGTGAAGTTGGAGTGAATTATGCTGACGTGATTGAAAAAATGGATCGCCTTGCCGAGCGGCTGGACAATGACGAACTGTTTGGCAGCATCGACACGGTGGCGACGGGGATTGGAGAAGTAACGGCCAGTATTTCGGCACTTTCAAACAAAATTCAGCGAGATTTTGACTTCAACGCCATCAATGATGCTGCGCGATCGGTTCAGTCTATCGGCACGACGGTTGCAGACGTAGGTGGCACAGTTGAAGACGTGGGTAGGTCAATTCAAACTACCTCAGACAATCTCAATGCTCTGGTTGAGGCAAACAAAGATACTCTAAATTCCACGATTGCGGATTTCGCAACCCTCAGTAGCGACTTGCAAGAGATTACGACCGCATTAAAGCCCATTCTTGCCGATGCTGAATTTGCTGCTAACGTCCGCTCGATTTCTGCCAATGCTGCTGAAGCAGCGACTAAAGCCAACGAAGCTGCTGAGAATATCCGCGTTCTATCCGAAGGCGTTAGCGACCCCGACACTATTGCTAGCTTGCGTGCCACTCTCGACTCTGCCCGTGCGACGTTCGAGAACGCGCAAAAAATCACTGCAGACCTCGACAATCTGACCGGAGATCCGATGTTTCGCGAAAACCTCCGCGATCTAGTAGAAGGTTTAAGTTCCCTCGTCTCGACTCTCCCGGAGTTGGAGTCGCAACCCGCGATCGCCTCCGACCCAGCACTTCCGGACTATGCCTCATCGCTGCCCGCTTCTCATGACAGCCAACAAACAAGCAATCGCTCGCTATGATGGGGGAGATCCGTAAAGAAATGTAAATATGGAAGGCAAAGTCGCCATTATCACCGGAGCTACGGGCGGTATCGGGCAGGCAATTGCACCGTTACTAAGCGATCGCGGCGTCAAGCTCGTGCTGGCTGCTCGCCGGAGCGATGTCCTCGATGTGATGACGACCGAGCTGAGTGGCAGCGTAGCGGTCCCTACGGACGTAACGCAGTCCGAGCAGGTGAACTCCCTAATAGAAAAAGCGATCGCGGCTTTCGGTCAGGTCGATATCCTGCTTAACTGCGCTGGAGTTGGAATTCTCAAGCAGGCCGGTCAATTAAGCCCTGACGAACTCGACACGATGCTCGATGTCAATCTCAAAGGCAGCTTTTATGCCAGTCAAGCCGCGAGTGCGGTGATGCGCGAGCGCAAGTCAGGCCACATCATTAATTTCCCGGGTACGTTGGGCAAGTATCCGATGGCGATGGCGGCAGGCTACTGTGCCTCAAAGTTTGGAGTCGTCGGTTTTACCAAATGCATGGCTGACGAACTGAAGCGTTTTGGCGTCAAGTTTACCCTCTGCCACTTTGGCGGTGTGAACACTCCGTTTTGGGACGAGATCGCTTTGAAGGTTCAGCGTGACAAAATGCTCCAGCCCGATACGGTTGCGGCCGCTATCCTTTACGCTCTCGACGCTCCAGTTGGCGCGGTCCCCAACGAGATTATTTTGCAACCTGAAAACCATCAGTTTTTGTAGCCTCGGACGTAGACACTGGCGATTTCATCACGACAGTACGACCCGCCCCGCGAACGCGACAATATTGAGCTCGCCAACAGATCGAGAACGCAATTGGATCGAGATCACACGTGGTCTGCGATCGCGATCGCAGCTTTATCCCAATGGGTTTGAAAAGATGGACAGCATGAACGGTAAGCACTCTTGCACCGTCTGATGCCAGTCCTGTTTTTCACCTGTTAGGAGTACCGATCGTGAACGTCCGCTCTATTGTCGACCGCATTCTTCGTACCCACGTTCTTACCCGCGACCAAAAGGATCAACTAGCAGCTTTTATCTGGAACCGCGACCTCTCTTCTGAAGAGCAAGCTGCTCTCGACGAGCTGGCTGGATTGATAGCCAAGCGCTCCGTGATTTCCTATCCCGAACTGTGCCTGTAACACGCGCGAAACAGGGTGCAGAAATCGGAACTTGGCACGTTTAATCGAATGGGGACGCTGGGATGCCTGTAGTACGAGGCACCCGCGTCCCCATTCTTCGCGATCTCCGGTTTCCGATGCTGATGTATTTTCGATACGCTGCTTTCAAGTCGATGCGCTGCTTCAAGGCTGCGAGCCCAGAAACTTACCGATACGCACCACGGCTCGTTCCAACACCTCACATTCTTCTACCAGTGCAAACCGTACGTATCCCTCCCCACTCGGGCCAAATCCAGAACCAGGAGAAAGCGCTACACCCGTCTGACGCACCAGATCGAGGCAGAACTGTTTGGCATCGCCGGCATAGGTGGAAGGTAGTGCGGCCCACAGATACATGGATGCCGTGGGAGATGGTATGTCCCAGCCAATCTGATACAACGCCTGCACGCAGCGATCGCGTCGCTCTCGATACACTTGCAGCGATTGCTCGATGAAGTCAGTGGGGTGAGTGAGCAGATGTGCGGCAGCCCGTAAAATGCCGCGATACTGATTAAAATCCACCACCGCTTTCACCTGGCGCAAGGCGCGAATGATGTCGGCGTTGCCAATGGCATACCCGACCCGGAAGCCACCCATATGAAAGGATTTCGACATAGTGAAAAATTCAATCGTGTGCGCCCGCTCGCGATCGATCTGGAGGACGGACGCTGCTGGATCGCCCTCGAACACCCAATCTACATAGGGAAAGTCGTGGGCGAGAACGATGTTGTGGGTCGTGCAGAAGTCCAGTGCTTTTTGCCAAAACTCGTGCGACGCTATAGCTGTGGTGGGATTGTGTGGATAGCTGAGCACCATTAATCGAGCGCGATCGCAGATGTCTGCGGGGATTTCATCAAAGACTGGCAGGAAATGATGCTCGGCCCGCAATGGCATGCCATAGATCTCGCCGTCAGCCAGATACACCCCACCGGCATGGGATGGGTAGCCCGGATCGCACAATAAGGCCACATCGCCAGGATTGAGCAGCGCTAGCGGCAAATGGGCCGTTCCCTCTTGGGAACCGATCAGTGTCAGTACCTCTGTTTCAGGATCGACGCTAATACCGAATTTGGTTTCGTACCACTGGGCGCAGGCTTGGCGGAAGTCGCGCGTGCTGTCAAACAAGCAATAGCCGTAAGTGCTGGGATCGTCGGCGGCTTCGTGCAATACAGCGATCGCTTCTGGTGGCGGCGGCAAATCCGAAGACCCCAAAGAGAGATCGATCACTTCAATTCCGGCGGCGCGGGCCTCTGCTTTGGCTCGATCCATGTCGGCAAACACGTTGCCCTGCAACGGTTGCAAGCGCCGAGCAAAACGAATCATGTGTCAATCTCGCGAAGGAATGCGTCTATCAGGATGGGGTCAAACCCGCATCCTCCGCCACCCTAGCTCTGGCCACCATCCACGGCAAGATGGCGGCTTGAGCTTCGGGCGATCGCTTTTCCAAGGCGACATCCAGCACTTCAGCTAGGTAGTCCACCGGAATCAACTCGACAGTTGATTTCACTTCGTCCGGAATGTCGGGCAGGTCTTTGATGTTGGCTTTAGGGAATAGCACCTGAGTGATGCCGACTTGACTGGCTGCGAGCGTTTTTTCCTTGAGACCACCGATCGCTAACACCCGACCCCGTAACGTAATTTCACCCGTCATGGCTACGTCGTGACGAACTTTGCGGCCCGTGAGGGCTGAAATCAAGGCAGTGGCCATAGCGATTCCGGCGGAAGGACCGTCTTTAGGGGTTGCCCCCTCCGGGATGTGTATGTGGACGTCGAGCAGATCGGGAAACTCGTCGGGGACGTTCAGGTCGCTGGCGTGGGCGCGAATGAAGCTGAAAGCGGCCTGAGCCGATTCTTTCATCACGTCACCCAACTGGCCGGTGAGTTGGAGCTTGCCCTTACCGGACATGATATTGACTTCGATCGGCAACGTGCATCCCCCATAAGGAGTCCAAGCCAAGCCCGTACAGATGCCAACGCGATCTTGCGTGTCTTTGGCTTCGGGGAGATATTTGGGCTGACCCAAGTAGGTTTCGAGATTGCGGGCCGTAACTTGTTGGGACTTCTTGTTTCGATCGAGCGATCGCCGCGCCGCTTTCCGACAGAGGGAGCCAATCGTGCGCTCCAGATTGCGCACACCTGCCTCGCGAGTGTATTCCCGAATCATGCGCTCCAACGCTTTAGGCTTAACGTCTAGAGCTTTCTCGGCCAGGCCGTTCTGCTGCAGTTGTTTGGGCAACAAATACCGACGCGAAATCGCTACCTTTTCTGCTTCGGTGTACCCCCCTATGCGAACGACTTCCATGCGATCGAGCAACGGGCGCGGAATTGTATCCGCTGTATTGGCCGTGCAGACGAAAAAGACCTGACTCAGATTGAAGGGGATGTCGATATAGCGATCGCTAAACGTCGCATTCTGTTCGGGGTCGAGGACTTCCAGTAGGGCCGCAGCCGGGTCGCCTTGGAATGACTGTCCCATCTTGTCAACTTCATCCAACAGCATGACAGGATTGCGCGTACCGGCGTTGCGGAGTGCTTGCAAAATGCGACCGGGCATCGAGCCGACGTAGGTGCGACGATGGCCGCGAACATCGGATTCGTCGTGCACGCCCCCTAAGCTGACGCGTACGAGCTGGCGCCCCAGGCTGTTCGCAATCGACTGAGCCAGACTGGTTTTGCCCACTCCTGGCGGGCCAACCAAACAGAGAATGACGGGCGGGTTGGCGGCTTGCTGCTGCTGCACTAGCAGGTGTCGCACGGCTAAAAATTCCAGAATCCGCTCTTTGACCTTAATCAGTCCGTAATGCTCGCGGTCGAGAACGTCTTCAGCTAGTTTGAGATCGAGCGTTTCTGCATCCTCTTTTGCCCACGGCAACGTCGCCAACCATTCCAAGTAGTTGCGAATGACGCCTGCCTCGGCCGACGAACCCGGCAGCTGTTCTAAACGCTTCAGTTCGCGCTCCACGCGCGGCCAGTGCTCGCGATCGATGCCTGCGTCTTCGAGCTGCTGTTTGAGCTCGGCCAGGTCGTCCAAATCCTCGCCTAACTCGGACTGAATCACCTTGAGCTGTTCGCGTAGGAAAAATTCTCGTTGCGATTTTTCCACCTGCTGACGAACTTTTGCGTGAATTTCCCGCTCGATTTGAATGAGGTCGATGTGACGGTGCAGGAGTTGTCCGACCGTAATGGCCCGCTGACCGATGTCGCACTCGGCCAATAGCGCCTGTTTGTCCGCCGTAGCCGCAGGCAGGAAAGACGCGATCGCATCCGTTAGCTGGTCGAGATCGACAATGTCTTGAACCGATTCGTATGCAGCTTCCGATAATTTAGGATGTGCGCCGACGAACTTCGCAAAATCGTCTAGCAATACGCGCCGCAGTACCTGCCAGCGACCGTCCTCAGCCGTGTCGTTCAGGTCGGGCTGGATCTGCTCCAAGGGTTCGACAGCGGCGAGAAATGACGGGTTGCGTCGCTGGACGCGCGCGATGCGGACGCGCGTGAGTCCTTCTACCAAAATCTTGACGGAATTATCGGGCAGGCGCACCACCTGATGAATGTCAGCTAATGTGCCGACGCGATGCAGGTGTTTGGTGAGAGGGTCGTCTTCCATGCCGTGCTTCTGCGTGACCAGCACCACTTTGCGATCGCCTTTTACAGCTGCCTCCAGAGCCCGCAGCGAACGTTCGCGCCCGATCAGCAATGGCGTAGCCAAGCAGGGGAACAAAACCGTATCCCGCAATGGGATGAGAGGGAATGACTGGAGTTCGCGAGTCAAAATAATACTCATCACAGTTCAGTACGTTCATGATAAAGGGCGAGTCCCCCCCGTAGAGACACTCGCCCGCGCAAAGATTAACAAAACATTAAATGTCGTCAGATTCAACTCAAGTCGTGGCGTGAATCTTCGCAGTTTGTAGTGCTTCCACTAGCGAGCGCACCTGAGCGATGGCGGCAATTTCATCGTCGAGCTTATTCACGGCCGACCCGACACCAACTCCCGCCGCTCCCGCCGCGATCGCCATCCCCACGGTGACCGTTGACAAGCCTGACGCGCATAGCACCGGAATCGCAACGGCACGACTAATAGCGTATGCGGCAGCCAGAGTGGGTGCGGCTTTCTCAATTGCACCCAAAGTGCCGCTGCTAGCGGGACAGCTGCTCGTGCCACCCTCAGTTTGAATTAAGTCTGCCCCCAAGTCTTGTAGGTGCTCGGCCAGTTCTGCTTGGCGATCGAGAGGCAGGGTATGGGGCACCGTAACCGACAACATCGTGTCGGGTAGCAGTGCGCGAGTCTGCCGGGTTAATTCCAGGACTTCTGCCGCGGAGAACTGGCGGCCCTGAGCGTAAAAACTATCGAAATTGCCAATCTCGACCATGTCAGCCCCTGCTGCCACCGCAGCGGCTAATTTCTGAGGTTCGACGGCTGAGACGCAAATGGGAAGGTCGACATGCGATCTTGTCATAGCGATTAAGTCGGCGTTGGCGGCAATGTCGACAAACGTCGCCCCGCCTGCCTGGGCAGCACGGACTACTATTCTGACCGAGTGCTCGTTGAAATTCTGCAAGCCGCTAATCACTTTAAGCGCGCGGCGATTGCGAAGTGCGTCGAGCAATGCCGCCATCCGGGATGAGGTCATGGGAAGTCCTTCATTCAGCAACGAGAAAATTTAGCAATGAGAAAAACGCTCCTGATGCAGGAGCTTCGACCCATGATAGTCTTCGATTTCACTCGCAAACCCACGATACTTTCAAGCCATTACGAAAATTAAGCTATCGCGAACATTTTGCTTCGTTCGGTCCTAGACTCCCTTTGCTCGCTGGCGCGACTGCTAAAATGCAGGCCAACGCATTCCCAGAGCGCCTATCGAAACTGTCTACGGCAATCTCAAAGGTCTCAAACCCTACCAGCTCAAGCAGTTGCAGCGACTCTATCAGCGTCGTTTGCCTCAAGACGAACTGCTCACCATCGATTTTGCTCAACGCGTCGGAGCGATCGCCCACGAGATTCGACCGCTGCCTGTCAATGTCTACATCAATCGTCGCGGGCAGGTGATTCGGGTTGCGGTTGGCAATGCCCTCGATACGCAAATCCCTTTGTTAGAGTTACCTCGCCAAGGGGCAGAGCGACTTTCCGGCTTGCGCTGCGTGACAAGCCAGACCGATGCGGACGAGCCCGGTCAGACCACGTTGTTAGCGATGGCACTGCAGCGGCTAGACGCGTTGATAATCCTTAACGTTACAGGAGAAGGCTTTACCAGTCGGCGAGGTGCTGCGACGGGGTACGTGCAGTCCGCGCGTTTGGCTCATTTGGTGGCCGATCGCGAGCGGCGCTGGTGGGTCTCTGACAGTAAACCGCTACGACAGATGGTCGAGCGCGATTTCGCCGCGCTGGTTGAAACTCTTGAGTCCGAATTTCGGCGCGCTTTTACGGCTCGCGAAGTCGATTTGGAGCGAGATCGCGTCGTGCTGGTCGGTTTGCTCCTGCCCGACCAAACTTTAGAAGAACTGGAAGAACGCCTGGCGGAAATTGAACTATTGGTTGACAGTGCGGGCGGTCAAGTCTTGCAAACTCTGTGGCAAAAACGTCCGTCACCCCACGCCAAAACCGTCATTGGTTCCGGTAAAGTGCGCGAGCTGGCCCTGATGGTTCAGGACGTAGGTGCAAATATGGTGGTTTGCGATCGCGAGCTGACCCCCAGCCAGGTTCGCACTCTCGAAGATCGCGTCGGAGCGCGGGTGATCGATCGCACAGAAGTGATTTTGGATATCTTCGCTCAGCGAGCCCGCTCGCGGGCGGGCAAGCTACAAGTGGAGCTCGCACAACTCGAGTATTTGCTTCCGCGCCTGACCGGGCGCGGACAGACGATGTCCCGGTTGGGAGGTGGTATCGGCACGCGCGGCCCCGGTGAAACGAAACTGGAGATGGAGCGTCGTGCCATTCAGCGCCGCATCTCGCTGTTACAGCAACAGGTGAATCAGCTGCAAGCTCACCGCCAGCGTTTGCGTCAGCGTCGCCAGCAGCGAAACGTGCCAGCCGTGGCGATTGTGGGCTATACGAATGCCGGGAAATCTACCCTGCTCAACGCCCTAACGGCTGCAGATGCTTACGCTGCTGACCAACTGTTTGCCACCCTCGATCCCACCACGCGCCGCCTGCAGCTGGAAGCCGATATGCCACTCTTGCTAACAGATACGGTCGGGTTCCTGACCGATCTACCTCCGCAACTCGTTGATGCGTTCCGGGCGACGTTGGAAGAAGTCACTGAAGCAGACGCATTGTTACATGTCGTCGACCTCTCTCATCCCAACTGGGAACACCAAATTGCCGCTGTGGATCGCCTTTTGGACGATATGACTTTTGCAACGGGGCCGCGCCAGCTCGTGTTCAACAAAATCGACTGTGTTGGTGATACTACCTTGGCCCACGTCCAAAAGCACTATCCCCGAGCCCTGTTTGTCTCGGCTCGCGATCGCAGTAACTTTGATTTACTTTTGGCGGCGCTACAGCGGTTTGCCCGTGCAGATCGCTTACAACCCGCGCTGACCCGAGTCTAGTGTGGCTAGCGCGTGCGCAGACACCAAGGATACGCACTCGGAGGCTCGTTCGATCTCGCTGCTGAAGTCCGCGGCGGGGACGGGACGACCGATGAGATAGCCCTGCACGCGATCGCATCCGTGCTGACGCAAGAATTCGAGCTGAGCCTCATGTTCGACGCCTTCCGCGATGGTTTCGTAGTTCAACTCGCGAGAGATAGCCAAGATCGTCCGGACGATAACAGCGTCATCGCGATTAATTGGCAAGCCATGTACGAACGACATGTCGATCTTGAGGGCGTGAAGTGGAAAACGTTGTAAGTATTGCAGTGAAGAATATCCCGTTCCGAAATCATCCAACACCAGCTTGACGCCGAGCTCGTTCAATTCGTGCAGCATCAGAATGGCGCGATCTACATCGGCCACGAGCAGTGATTCGGTTAAATCCAATTCCAAATACTCTGCTGGTAGCTGCGTTGCCGCCAGCGCCTCACGCACGGCTTTGGGTAAGTTAGACTCGTCGAACTCGCGTTTTGATATATTCACAGCCACTGTAAATGGACGACCGGCGTCGTACCAGACCTTGGCTTGCGCGCACGCCGCTAGGAGTACCCATTCGCCAAAGGCAAGAATCAAGCCATTGTCTTCAGCTAAAGGCAAAAACTCGCGAGGTTCCATGACCCCTAATTCAGCTTGGTCGATGCGCAACAAGGCTTCCGCACCAGTGACCGACCTGCTACGTAGATCGACAATGGGTTGATAGTGCAGGCGCAAGTCGTCATTCATCACGGTCGAACTACCTCTCAGAGCGTGGAAAACCATCAAATTATGCAAAATAATTGTGAAAACAGTATTGATTTATATATCCGGGCGTAGCCTACCCGAATTTCGTGTCAAAACTTCACAATGGGTGCGATCGCTCGCTGGAATACCCAACAAAGGGCAATCTCGCATTAAGATTGCTCTCAACAGATCGATATTGGCTGCATGCCGAAATCAGCACTATGTCGGAAACGAGTTCTCATTCCAAGCGATTCTTTATTTGTGGTTCGGCACTTCGCGGTCAGCCCGACCACGAAAACTTAGGTTCGGCTCAGTTCGTGCGAACAGCAGTGACGCAACCTCGATACCGTTTACATGCTGCAGCCGACGGTTGGCATCCAGCTATTTACGAAGTGGCCACGGGCGGGATTGCTATTCCGGGTGAAGTCTATTTAATGACGGTCGCACAGTACGAATATCTGCTCGCAAACGAACCCCCCAATATGTATCCTGGCGAGCTGATTCTTGACGATGGCAATTCAATTACGGCCATGCTGTACCCGCGCGAGCTCGTCGAAGAGTATAACTGGCCGGATATCTCCGATCTCGGCGGTTGGGCTGCCTATAAAACGATCGCTTCCCCAACCTCGTAAATTTATTCTCGAACTCAAGTACGTTCGCGCCTAGCATCTGGGTACTTTAATCCCAGTAGCACTACTTAGACATCGTCGCCCCACGAACTCAGCCAACACTTAGGTGGTTCAGCTCGGTCTCTCTGTCGTAGCCTTCAATACTTTCAGGCTGATTGCAGGCGTGATAGGAAGAGGCAGTACGTATTTCTGCGTCAGATTTGGCGCGGGCATCAGTACTCTAGATGTTTCCCGGCCTGAGATGGTTTTGTTGTTCTATTGACTGCATCTGCATGACTTTATCTGCGCGATCGCATCTTCGTCTCATTGGCCGCTTCGCAATCTCATTATCCACTTCGCTTCCCCTCGCTCTGGGTTTGGGTCTGGGAGCTTTGGGGTTGGGGCCGGAGACAGCGCCAGTCCTCGCCAGTAGCATGCGCTCCCCAGCCGAACGTACTGCCTCTGAGGTGTGGGAGATCGTTCAGGATGAATATTTGGCAGCCGATTTTAGCTCGTCGGAGTGGCAGAAGCATTGGCAGGCTTTGGTCGAGCGCGAATATGCCAACGAGGCAACGGCATATCGAGCGATCCAAACAGCTCTGACTACCCTAGACGATCCCTACACTCGCTTTCTCACCCCCGCACAATTTGCCCGCGTGCGTAAATCTGCGGGTGCCGCAACTGCAAGTGGATTAATGCTGAGCCGCGACGATCAAGATCGCCTGATTGTTGCAGCTCCCCCGCAGCTCGATAGTGCTGCCGCCGCCGCTGGATTGCAGCAGGGCGATGCTATCGTCGCCATCGATAATGTCAGAACGGCCAGCTTAGATGCCAGCGAAGCAGCCGGTCTTATGCGGGTGGCTGCCGGGCAATGGTTAGCGCTGGACGTCGAGCGAGGCGAACGGACTTTAACCCTGAACTTGAGGGGAACGGATATCGACGAGCGTACGGATGTCTTCTCCGCTGTCCGCCATGAAGGGGATCGCGCGATTGGATATCTACGCATTACCCAGTTTGGTGCCAAAACTGCCGACCGCGTGGGGTCAGCAATTGCATCGTTGGAACGAGAAGGCGTGAATGCCTATGTCTTAGACTTGCGATCGAATGCAGGCGGCCGCATTGATGCAAGTACGAAAATCGCCGACATGTTTTTGGCTGGCGGCGCGATCGCGACGGTAGAGGGTCGCGAGGGTATTTTGAAGCACTACGAAGCAGACTCCAAAACGCTGACGGACAAACCGCTTGCCTTGCTGGTGGATAGCGGTACGGCTAGCTCCAGCGAACTGTTGGCTGCAGCATTACAAGATCGCGAGCGCGCGACCGCGATTGGAGCCCGAACCTTTGGTAAAGGTATCGTGCAATCCATTTATACGATGCCTGATAACTCCTGCCTGTCTATTACAATCGCTCGCTATCGTACGCCTGACGGTCATCTCATCCACGAGCGCGGCCTCGCTCCCGATCGGCGGGTGGAATTATCGGACCGCGATCGCCAGCGGCTTTCCCAACGACAAGACTTGGTGGCAACAGCAGCTGACCCACAATATGCTGCTGCAGTATCGAGCTTGGTCGGCCAGGAGAGCGATTTCGGTATGAAAATATCGAGCTCGAACTAGCGCTTGCAAAAGTAACCGACCGTTCGCTATCTTGGTAAAGCCTTAGAGCCGGGATAGCTCAGTTGGTAGAGCAGAGGACTGAAAATCCTCGTGTCGGCAGTTCAAATCTGCCTCCTGGCATCGCACTTTCGACAAGCAATCGAGTAGATTCTCTGAGCGAGACTTTCTCACCTATTTTCGCACTAGTGCTGTTAGAAAAAGCATTAACAATCTCAGAGTTGGCCTGAAAAGTCAAAGTGACCGTACTAGCTGGTTCATTGTTGGTTAGTCAACGCATTATTGCTCGATCGGTTGCTGCCAATGCGCTCGAACTGCTACATGCTAGCTTCGGGTTCGTTAGACTGTGCGTCAGTGATACGTGAGGTGATGCATGGCGCGATCGCGATTTTCCCCCGTCTCGTGGGGTTTGGGTGTTTTGGCCTTTAGCAGTGTGGTAATCGTGTCTGCGAGTCTAAACGCTGCGGAAGAAAGCTCAAATTTGCAGATCGTCTACCCGCCAGAAAATCACCAAACGCCTTCGTCCTCCATCTTTTTTATCGGCACAACACCTCAAAGCAATTCCGTTACCGTCAACGGTCAACCCGTGCACCGCAGCCCCGCCGGACATTTTGCGCCCAGCTTTCCACTTCGTTTCGGCTCCAATCATTTCCTGTTTACCGTCAGCTCGCCCACAGGCACCGAGCGCATCAAGCGAGTCGTCACGCGCTTGAGCACGACGCGGACAGTTCCAAGCGATCGCGCCACCATTCTTGCTGATAGCGTGCAACCTCGCGCTGAGGTGTGGAAGCAACCTGGAGAAGTCACCTGTTTTGAAGCGATAGGGACGCCAAATGCCACTGCAAACTTGCGATTTGGCGGATCTGTAATTCCCTTGACCGAACGGACAGAGGCGATCGCGCTCCCCCCTGCCAATGCCATCCTCACCGGAGCTCCTGACGCTCAACCGCAATCCCAACGCGGACGCTATCGCGGCTGCATCCGCCTACCCGCATCTCTAATCGGACAGGACATGCAGCCGGAAATCGAACTCACCTATGGCAACGCCACAGTCCGCGAGACCACAGCCCCCATTCGCATCCTCAATCCCGCTAAAGTTCTGGTTGCCTCAGCTACAGAAGACCCGACGGTAGCGCGTAACGGTCCCAGCACCTCTTATATTCGCTATTCTCCTTGGCCGAAAGGCGTTATGGCTCAAATTACCGGACGCGAAAATGATTGGTTGCGCACGGCTGGCGATCGCTGGATCGCTAACAAGGAAATTGAGATTGAAGCCGTACCGGAACCACCCCACAGCGTCATTGGTAGCACGACGTTGCAGCAACAAGGTGAATGGTCTGTCCTCCGAATTCCCCTCTTACAGCGACTGCCGTTTAATGTCACGGAAGAGCCGGGGCAGTTGATTTTGGAGATCGATCACGCCTCGCTACAGACGGATTTCTTCAAGCTCGATGCCACCGATCCGCTGGTGGAATCGGTAACGTGGTCGCAAGTGAATGGCGATCGCGTCCGCTACGTGCTTCAACTCAATCGCGAGTTTCCCTGGGGATACGATGCCGACTACGAGGGGACGACCCTCCGACTGCGAGTGCGTCGGGCGCCCCAAGTGAATTCGGCACGTCCGTTGCAGGGACTCAAAATTGGCATTGACCCCGGTCACGGAGGCGCACCGGACTCTGGTTCGCGCGGCCCCAACGGTTTTCCGGAAAAAGATGTCAATCTTGCTGTCAGTCAGCGCCTCACCTCTCTGTTGCGACAAGAAGGGGCTACAGTCATGCTGACTCGGACTACCGATACATTCGTGCCTCTCAAACCTCGGGCCGAACTGCAAAGCGATCGCGAGCCGCATCTTTTTCTCAGCATTCATTACAATGCTCTACCCGATGACGGCGATGCAGAAAATACCCGAGGTATTGCGACCTTTTGGTACTACCCCCACAGTCGTCCGCTGGCTCAGGCCTTGCACGGTCAGCTCCTGAGTGATTTAGGCCAACCCGACTACGGCCATTATTTCTCCAGCTTGGCCGTCATTCGTGCGACTACTGCCCCCTCAGTACTCCTGGAGCTAGGGTTCATGATTAATCCAGAGGAGTTCGAGCTGATTACTACGCCTGGCCATCAGGAAAAAACAGCTCGGGCAATCGTTACCGCCCTGCGCGAATACGTCTTAGCCCATGCTTAAATCGCAAATGCAGGGCTTCGGGAGCTCATTGCCTCTATTCAGCTATGCGCATTCAACCTTATCAAGATCGACATCTCGCCGCGATCGTGCATCTCTCGCTGCGGGCGTGGGCTCCTGTATTCGCTTCAATTGAACGGGTGATGGACCCCGAGGTGTATCGGGAGTTTTATCCCGCTGGTTGGCGTGTCAGTCAGCAGCAAGCGGTAGAAACTGCTTGTGTGGAGCCTAAAACGCGAGTTTGGGTGGCTGAAGAAAGTGGCTCGGCGGTTGGTTTTGTCGCGACAAAGGTCGATTCTGACAGTCGGCTGGGCGAAATTTACATGATTGCGGTCGATCCAGACTTTCAACATCAGGGCTACGGCAGCGCTTTGATTGATTTTGCTCTCGATCGCCTTAAAGACGCAGGCATGACCGTGGCGATGGTAGATACAGGTGGCGATCCCGGCCACGCTCCGGCTCGTCACACTTATGAAAAGATGGGATTTGGCCTGCTACCTATTGCTAGATATTTCAAAAAACTGTAGGTCTTCAATTCTCAAACTTCAGGAAGTGAGTCCGTGTCAGGCCTTGTTTGGGAAAAGTTGGAATGTACCAACCAGCCCGTTGGCGGATTGGGGGCTTGGCGTGCCAAGGTTCCCGGCGGTTGGTTGATTGCCGTTCGATGCGGTGGCGGAGAGGGGGCAGGCGTGACGTTTTATCCCGATCCAGAACACCAATGGGATGGCGGTTCTCTTCCTTAACTAGTAGTTTTGCGAGCTTACCGTTCCCATGTTGCTGACTGAGTGGTTATCGATCTAGAGCCAATACCTTTCCCCAGCGATCGCGCCATGTCTCCAACTATCGCTTGTGAAGATATAGTTTGAATCCAGAAGCACTGACTGTGACTAAGCTCTGGATAGCTAAATCGTTGTAAGCAGGTTGGTGACTGCTGTTACTTTCCCCAAACGCTCTAGACTGAGGACGACTTCAGAAACGACAGACTGCGAGGGATACCGTGAGCCTGATAGATCGCATCACCGACGACATTAAAGCAGCGATGAAAGCCCGCGATAAAATACGGCTGGAAACCGTACGCAGCATTAAAAAAGGTCTGTTGGAGAAAGAAGTCAGCGTGCGGCCTTCAGGACGAGATGAGTTGAACGAGGCTGAAGAAATTGAGGTGTTGGTGCAGCAGGCCAAACAGCGCCGCGACGCGATCGCGCAATATCAGCAGGCCAACCGCGCTGACCTTGCTGAAAAAGAAGCTGAAGAGCTGGCCGTAATTGAAGAATATCTCCCTAAACAACTCTCGGAAGCGGAAGTTGCGGCGATCGTGGACGAAATCATCGCCGAAGTGGGAGCGACCTCCGCCCGAGATATGGGTAAGGTGATGGGGCCTGCTATGCAGAAGCTCAAGGGCAAAGCAGACGGCAGCAAGGTCCAGCAGCTCGTGAAAGCAAAATTGAGTTGAGAGCGAGGCGATCGCGACCTTGTTGGGGCAATGCCCGCACCTCATCCTCGCGAGACCCGAGATAGAATTTTTATACGGCAAGACCGCTCAGATATGAGCCATTTCGATAAGAGTGGTGCGCGTAGTCAAGCTGAGATACACTCAGCTATCAATAGCAGCTCAGGCAATCGAAGCGAGTTTGCTTTTCCGGTTCCCAACGCAGGTGAGAGACAGACACTATGCCTTCTAACGAACCTCGCACGTACTCGCTCTCTTTTAATGGCTGGGGCTTTTGGTTAGGCTGCTTAGCCATTATTTTCCTCCTCACCCGGATAGGACTGGGGTGGTTGGTAGCTCTACCGCTAATTCTGTTGGGTATCCTGCTGCTGCTGCCTGTAGTGGCCGTCATTGCCTTCCGCTGGTGGGTCCGCAGTCGTCTGGCAACCGATACCTGTCCCGTCTGCCGATTCGAGTCGCAGGCTTTGGAAGGTACGCGATTTTTCTGCCCCAGTTGCGGCGAACCTCTTTACGCTGCCGACCATCACTTCTATCGCCAATCCCCTCCCGGTACGGTGGAAGTGGAAGTGTTGGAAGATTAATCGAACGACAGCGTTGCTAGCCAGTCCAGGACGAGTGGGTTGACGACTTCCGGACGCTCGTCGTGGGGGCAGTGGCCGGCATTTGAAATAGGAACGAACTTGACGAGATCGCTATATTTCTCATAAAGACGCCCGCGATCGACGGGCGTCCACGGGTCCTTCTCACCCCAGGCCACCAGCAAAGGGCGATCTACGAGGGGTAACAGCTCTTCAGGAGGAGAACCGGCCGGACCTCGGAGAATGGCAGCAAATACTTTTTGTGCCCCCGGATCGCATGACGGTCGGTAAAGCATTTCTACCAGCTCGTCCGTAACGGCCGCTTGATTGTCATACACCTGCTTCAGCGAACGGCGAATCTGATGCTTTTGGCGCACGACGTTGAACAACAGCGGACCGATGAGTGATGAGGTGGCAATATTGGTAAACATTGCCATCGGACCGCGCAGAAAGAAGGGGAGTTCGTCGGGGCGATGATTGAGGCCGCCAGCGCAGTTCAGCAAAACCGCTCCGCGAGTAAGTTCAGGCGATCGCGCTACCATCATTAGGCTCAGCAGCGCGCCGATTGAGTTGCCGATGAAGACAGCAGGCTCGCCTACGTGCTCGTGCCAATAGTCTCGGAGCAACGCTTCCCACAGCTCCAACGAGTACTCTAGCGGTGGCTTAGCGGAACTGCCAAATCCCAGCAAATCCAAGACGAACACTTGATAACCCGCATCTGCCCATGCCGATGCATTGCGCCGCCAGTGGCCGATAGATGCCCCAAAACCGTGGACTAGAACGAGCGGGGGACCGCTCCCAACGGAGGTGTGGCAAATATCGTGACCTTGCCAAGACCACGTCTGCAGGTCGAAATCAGTCGAGGAAATGACAGGTGGAGACGCGATCACGATACTTAGCTACCTTAGTGTTTTCCCTACTCATAGTAGCTTCATTTTTTGTAATAACTTCGTTCTCTGCGGCGTTGCCAAAACCGACAAACTGCTCCCCAGCCCCTGCAATGTATTGAGGCCATCGGCTGCTCATTGAGACCGCTGACCGCTTAAATTTCTTTCAATCGTAATGCTTTGCGCAGGCGGGGAGAAGTGGCCAATCGTTCCCACGGATAAGAATTGGGACACAGGCGCGCGTAACCGAGGCGATCGAGGATGTCTCCAGCCAACTGTTCGAGTCGCAAAAGTTGCAGTCGAGACAGGCCGCTATCTTCTGCTCGGTACGTTCCCTGGCCAACAAACGCGGGCGGAATAGACGTTTGACTCGTCGGTTGGGCGTCGGCAAGACGGCCTTCGGCGATGGCAGAAAAGGCCGCTGCCGAACTGCGCGCCTGGGCGATGTCGTTTTGCTGCACTGCTCGGCCGACCCATTCGTCTTTAACGTCAACTCCAATCCACTGCCACAATTCGGCCAATCTTCGTTCGGGCTGCTCTCGTAGAGCTTCGTACTTGATTTCAAAATATTGGTTCGTTGGATCGTTCATGAGTTGAGGTATGCGCCACCCCGCCTTGACATTACGCAGCCACATAGCTGTTGCCGCATCTACCGTACTTGGTGCCCAATCCTTGCCCCAACTACTAGCAATCCGCAGCGAAGACGCGACGACAGCCCGCGCGTCTCGCACTAGGTGGATAAATTTTGCTTGCGGAAACGCTTTCAAAATGAATTCAGCATATTGGCTGTGGTGCGGTGTTTTTTCGAGAAAGATGCGAGGCGAGTCCTCTGACCAGTCGAGTTGGGCGATCGTGCGAACGAACCAGTCGCCGACCATGTAATAGAACTGCTCTGATGATAAATAAGCACTCAACCCCAATTTGCGGTCTTGAGGCTGTTCGAATGTATTGAGCAGGCTGCGCATCGAAACGAAAAAGTGAGATTCGGGGCCAGAGACAATGTCCGGATGACTTGCCAGCAGAGATTGCAGCCACGTCGTGCCGCTGCGGGGACTGCCGACGACGAATACGAAAGTCGCCTCGCGCAGCCATGCGGGAATCTCTTTTAGAACTGGTGGCGACGGCACTGTATCCACGCGCGGCACTATGTCTTTACGGGCAACTGTATCGGTCTAGCGCTGGAGACCAAACATGCGAAATAGCGCACTCTACAGGGAGTCAAACGTTCAGAGTTATTCTGACACGGCGGTGTTGGAGAGAGGAATGGAGATTGCCACAATCGTGCCGGTACCCGAACGGCGCGATCGCCATTCGATTGCACCGCCAATCAGTTCGGCTCGATAGCGCATGTTCAACAGACCGTGGGAACCCACCCGCTGAGGGTTGTCGGGGATACCCTTACCGTCGTCGATAATTTTGAGTTCTAGGGTATCGGGCAACCCCACCGTAGAGCCGATTTCTGCAGCAGGAGAAGAGACCGAAATAATGCAGTCAACGCGCTTTGCGTGAGCGTGTTTGACGATATTGTTCAGTGCCTCCTGCACGATGCGAAACAGCGTAGTTTGGCTAAACGTTTCTAACTGATTAATGCGACCCGCACTGCGATCGTCAAAGCGGGCAATCAAGGGTGTCAGCGATCGCTCGATCGCGCGATCGAGTAAGCTGCGCAGGGCCGAACTGAAATTGAAAGCTAGCATCGCCGTCGGCTTCAAGTCTTCAACGATGCGTCGTAATTCGGCAATGGTGGTGCGCAATTGACCGTCCATACGATTTAGAGTGTCCCGAGTTGTGGCCAGTTCGAGATGCTCGTCTTGAGCCAAATGCTGCATTTGTCGGGATAGTGCTCCCAAGTCGGCCAGCGTTTGATCGTGCAGGTCCGCTGCGAGGCGACGACTTTCCGCTTCGCGACCTTCCGACAAGCCGCGCATAGCTGCCGCTGTCGCGTCTTGCAGACGGGCGCGTTCGGAGAACTGCGCTCGCTGGACGGCTACTGCTGACATGTCCGCCAGCGCTTGCACCAAATCCAATTCGTCGCTGGCAAAGCTGCGGCCGCGCGGTCGACTAGTCTGACCCGGCGAGGTTTCACGAACCGACGTCCGCTCGTAGCCCGAAAGTGATGTACACAGCACGCCCACAATGTCGCGATCGACGACTAAGGGTACGGCCAACAGCGATCGCAGGTTTTCTTCGGCCATCCGCTGGCGCGATTCTGGCGACAGTTGAGCCGTCTGCAGGTCTTCAATTAATAAACTCGTGCGTTTGCCGTAACAGTTGAGCAGCAACAGCCAACTCAGATCGTCTGAAACCTTGCAGTTGAGACAGGTGGGCACGTTTTCCGAGCGGCGGTATTCCTGCGCGATATAGAAATGGGTAGGCGCTGCATCAGCCGGTTTATCCGAACTGGCGTTGTTTTTTTGGTCCAGGATAAACTGCTGGATCGTCTCAGCATTAGCAGGATCGGGGCCGATAGAGAGAGACTGCGAAGTCAGCGTTACGTACGCGCAGCGATCCACCTGCAAGACGTCTGCCATTCCCGCTAGGGCAATCCGCACGATATCCGTCAGTTCGTAGGTTCCGGTCAAATGCTGTGCCATCTGCCGCAACAGATTTTCCCGTTGAGCCAACCGACGAGTGCGATCGTAAAGCTGGGCTTGTTTGAGAGCGATGCCAGCATGCTCGGCCACGGCGATCGCTAATGTTAATTCGTCTGGCTGAAAACGATCGCTACTAGCTGCCGCAACCAAAGTAATCGTGCCGAGCAGATCGCCTTCCTGCAATAGCGGCATCAGCGCTGTGGTAGCGGGATGGTCGAGATGAAAAAAGTCTCGTTCTGTCTCGGAGATATGAGGCCAATCAGCCGCAGTGATGACAGCTGGATATCCGTTGCTGAGGGTATCGTAAATGCTCAGAACGGTTGCGTCAGATGGGTGGTGGGTGTCGTACTTTTCAAGGTCAAATGTCTGGGGAAATTCCGTATCGAGATCGTAGAGATCGATATTGCAACCCTCTAACTCCAGTGTGGCAGCCAATGCCTGCACAATCGAGTCGAGCACCTGGTTGGGATCGAGAGAATTACGAATGTCGCTACTGACTTCGTTGAGCAATCCTTCTCGGCGAGCCTGTTGTTGGGTGCGCTCGTACAGGTGGGACTGATTGATCGCGATCGCCAGCTGCTCGGTGACCGATTCGACTAATTCGCGCTCGTCGGAAGTCCAAACGCGGAGTTCGTCGTTAGGAGCGGGGGCACAATCGACGGCATTGGCAGGCTCGGTCTCATTCGCTTGCGGGCAATAGTCTTGCCGACATTGATGCACGCTCAAGACACCGTAGCTGCCCTTCCCGAGTCGAATGCTGGCCAACATCATCGACGCTACACCCGCTGCCGTTAGCGCCTGGGCAATGGTCGGTTCGAGATCTTCAAAAGTCGACCACTCCCGCACCGCGATCGCCTCATCCTGGTTGAATAGTTCTCGAGCAAGCGAATTGCCTCGCACCTGAATTTGCCGGCCAGCCCAGTTGTCTACCCCCGGAGCTGCGTAAGCGTGACGATAGGTCACTACCTCATCCCGAGCAGAGCCAAATAAAAATTGCACCCGACTGGCATTCATTGCTTTGCCCAGTTCGGTGACAGCAGACTGCAATATTTCGTCCAGATTGAGGGTATGGCGGATGTGGTCGGTAATGCGATTGAGCAACACTTGTTGCTCGCTTTGGCGACGAAGTTGGCAGTTCTGGCGCGCGTTGGCAATAGCACTAGCAGTGTGAGTGCAAATCAGCTTGAGTACTTCTAAAAATTCAGGTGCGAGGGGTTCGTAGCTAAACGTGGCCAGACTACCTATCGTCTCGTCCCCCAGCAGGATGGGATAGCTCGCCATGCCTACCAATCCCGACCGTTCGATCCACTCTGGATACAAAATCCAGGGTTCGCGCGCTAGCGTATTGCTCAACAGGGGCTGGCGGCGTTGTACCACCTGACCGAGGGGCGAATCGTCTGGCAGCAGATGTTGGACGCGCTCGTCGGCGGGCGTGGATATGCCCGCCTGAGCCACCAAACGCAACGAGCGGTCGCTGGGATCGTGAAACCACACCCGCGCGTTGGCCATGTGCAGTTGTTCCACTACAGCCCGAGTGACGGCTCGAGCGATCGCGCGCGGGTCGTCTTGGACGCGCATCTTTCCAGTTTCCGGATCGAGCTGCACGCCGAGATCCTGCATGATGGCGTTGGCTGCCTGCAACTGGGATAGCAGCTGTCGGGACGGAGTTTCGCCAAGTTGGCTGGGGTCTAAGATTGCAGTCATGCCATTCGTATCGCGATCGGGTTTTCAGCGTTCGGTAGGCGATCGGCATTCATTGATAGCGCCGAACGGCGCGCGGATCGCCATTAAAGTTAGGCTTCTAAACAAATTATGCCAAGGGACTTCCCCAGTCTTGAAATTGGCGGAAGTCCTTTCTTTCCATAACCCGAATTTCTGACGCGTTATATGTCAGGTGGAGTGATGGGAGCTAGACCTAGCTAAGATACTTGACATGACGTTGTGCAATTCATTGAGTACTACATGAGAAGAGTCGTCCTGTGGCTGGTGACGGTTTTAGCGATCGCCTCGTTTTCGCTATCTCCGGCAGATGCGAAAAATCTGGCCCGCAGTCCCCGCCAGGCTGCATCTTGGCTCCCCGGAAGTATTCCGGCAACAGCTGTTAATTCTCGCAGGCCACCCGACGACATCCGGGCGAAGTATCCGTGGCTAGACGGGCAGGCCACCGTGCGGATGCAGTTCACGGGTGGATTACCGTTTGAAGTTACCGTCTATGGCGATCACGCTCCCGTGACGGCTGGCAATTTTATCGATTTAGCCAGCAGGGGATTTTATGACGGAGCCGAGCTCGTTGTCGACAAGCCTTTTCTGCTCAAAGTTGTCACCCCCGAGTACGCGCCCAATCAAACCCCTCGCAATATTCCCTTAGAAATTCAGCCTGAAGGATCGGCCAAAATTAGCTACGGCGAAACGTTTCGCGACAGCCTAATTGACGATTTCGTTCAGCCCGTCCTCAAAAACTCTTTCCGCGGCTCGATCGCACTCTCTCATCCGGTCGGACAGCCCAACGCCGGTTCTACTCAGCTGATGATCTCCTACGGTAACGGTCAATTGATTCCGTTTAATGGCAACGAACTCGATGGCAATTATGCGGTGTTTGCCTACATTGCCGAAGGCATTAACTACAGAGAGCCGAGCGTCGATGTTCTAGAAAACGTGCGCTCGAGCGATCGCCTGGAGAAAGTTGAGGTTATTTCTGGCCTGGAAAACTTGCATCGACCGTGAGGTGAAGCCGTTTCATGACTGCTACCGACTTGGCTGCGCCCGCGACCAGCTTTGCTGAAAGCGATCGCCTGCTCGCCCGTCTGAGCGATCGTAAAACAGCTTGGACGCAAGTCTCCATTCCCCAGCGGATTGCATACGTGCAACGCTGCATAACGCGAGTGCTGAAAGTGGCGGAAAGCTGGGCAGATGCGTGCAGTTTGGGGCACGCTGTCATGCACCATGCTGGTTCATCCGCAAACCGAACGTTAGCATTCGAGTTTAGTGGAGCAGGCGATTGCCGACTTGCGTTACGGGACCGTCGCTGTCAATCTGTGGGCCGCTGCTGTCGGCTATTTGATGATGAGCGCGACGTGGAGAGCATTCCCCGGCCGTGCCCTCGACGACACTCAGTCGGGGCGAGGTGTCGTACACAATGCTTATCTGTTCGATCGGCCGCAAAAATCCGTCATCCGCGCGCCGTTCTAGATTTAGCCTTTGCCGTTATGGTTTACCGGCCATCGCACCCTGCGATCGCTGGCACGGCGGCTGGTTGAGTTTGAGGCCGCGCCCGCGTGGTATAAAGTGCCAGCGATGATTTAGGACGCAGTGCGAGGATGAAGACGACGATTGTAGGATCAGGTCGCATTGGTAATGCCTTGGCCCAGATGGGCGAGGCCACCATCATTCGCCGAGGGGAAGCCATTCCGGCGGGAGATGGTCCTATCTACGTATGTACTCGCAATGACGATCTGGATGCGGTTGTGGCTGCTACGCCACCAGCCCGCCGAGCAGATTTAGTGTTTTTGCAAAACGGCATGTTGCGATCGTGGCTGGAATCGCGCGGCTTGCAAGACAACACTCAAGCGTTAATCTATTTTGCCGTCCAAAAATTGGGAGATAGACCTGTCGATGGTGGCGGCACTGTGGTTTGGGGGCGCTGGGGATTGGCACTCACCGAACGACTGCAAACTGCTGGGCTCGATTGCAAAGTAGTCGATCGCGCCACATTCGACCAACAAATGATTGAAAAGCTGCTTTGGAACTGTATTTTCGGCTTGCTATCTCAACGCCATGCCACCTCAGTGGGAGAAGTTGTCGCTCGCCATGCAGATGAGGTAGAGGCTCTCGTGCGCGAGCTCACCCCCATTGCCGAACGGACGTTGAAGGTTCAGCTCGAACCGGGCGTAGCGCAGCGTTTGTGTGATTATTCCAAATCTGTTGCTGATTATCGCGGGGCGGTGAAGGAATTGCCGTGGCGTAATGGTTGGTTTCTTGAAATCGAGCGCACGCCCCTGCACGTTCGCTGGTTAGAAGACGTTGGCATCGTTCATTAACGCGGTAAATTTGCCGTGTCTAAACTAAACTGCCAAGAGCTATGGGTTCGAGATTGATAAAGCTCATTAGACCGAATATCAGCGATGGTTTGACAAAGTCTTCACGCGATCGCGTTTTAACCTGTCAAACAGATCCCCCGAATGCTCTCGACTCTTACAGCGGCAATTGTACTGCTCTCTTCCTCCCCGATCGCTCCAGAGCGCTACGAGAGGCTGTACGCTAACGAAGGGTATAGCTACGTCACACGCCGCACGTTGGCACCATCTTTGGATTGCATTTGCTTTGGGTATCGATCTTCGCAGTTACGTCTATCTCGATCGCTTGCAACCGCAGCACGCAGCCTACATGGGGACGGTAGCCTTGGGGTTTTTACCCTTGCCGGGAGACTCGTCACTGTGGATTGAGATTTCACCGGGGATTGAAATCAATCGCATTACTGATATCGCGCTCAAATCCACTTCCGTACGTCCGGGGGTACAGATGGTGGAGCGCTTGTATGGTCTTCTGGAAATTCACTCCAGCAATCAAGGGGATACCCGCACGGCGGGACGCGCTATTTTAGCTGCATTAGGAGTGCAAGAACGCGATCGCCTCAAACCCCGCATCGTTTCTAATCAAGTCATCCGCAACATGGACCCGCACCAAACCCAACTGGTGAATCGAACTCGACGGGGCCAAATGCTGTTGGCAGGGCAAACGCTCTACGTAATGGAAGTCGTTCCTGCCGCTTATGCGGCACTAGCAGCTAATGAAGCCGAGAAAGCAGCCCAGATCAATATTTTGCAGGTATCTGCTATTGGTAGCTTCGGACGTCTTTACCTAGGCGGTGCCGAACGAGATATTTTGGCCGCCGCCCGTGCCGTTACCGATTCTTTAGAGAGTATTCCAGGTCGGGCCCATCCCGGAGACACTCAGAAGGAGTGACGGTTCTGTGGCTGTGATTGCCTGTATCAGACACTGCGTCGCGGTACAGTTTGAATACGAGACTGCGGCTAGAGGTTTAAGGAAAGCAAATGGCGAATCGAGAACATCTCGCCATGCTGACCATTGGACGATCGCAGTGGGAAGCATGGCGAAATAGTAACGCGGCGATCGCTCTCGATCTACGGGGAGCGTGGCTGCGCGAGGTCGATTTGCGCGAGTTGAATTTGCATGGAGCCGATCTGAGCGAAGCCGAAATATCCGGAACGGCGATCGCCGGAGCGATTTTGAGTTCGGCCCAGCTCGTGCGGGTTTGCGGACGTGGAGCCAATTTAACAGGAGCCGAATTGGTCGGAGCCGATTTACGCGAAGCCGATCTCAGCGGTGCCGATTTACGCGGGGCGAATTTGGTGGGCGCGGATTTGAGCGGTGCCAATTGCGATCGCGCTGATTTCAGCCAAGCTAATCTCGCGGGAGCAAATTTTAGGCAAGCGAATTGCGATCGCGCCGACTTCTACGCAGCCACTGGGACAAATGCGAACTTCACTCAGACATACTTACGTCAAGCCCATCTCAGCAAAGCTCATTTCAGCCGAGCCAACTTTTACGATGCGGAATTAACTCAAGCTGAACTATACGAAACCAACCTGCTTGCAGCTCGTTTAGTCTCCGCCCACCTTAGTAGTGCGCGTCTACTTTATGCCAATCTGCATAAAGCCTTACTCTGTGATGCCTATTGCGAATGGACGGATTTTAGCCGTGCTGACCTAAGCCAAGCTGATTGTCGCGGCGCTCGAGTAGAGTGCGCTAACTTCCAGAAAGCCAATCTCATCGGCACTCGCCTCGATCCCGCTTATCGAAAATCCGAACGCTTCAACGGCAGCACGGACTTAGGCTGAAAGCTCGCGTCACTTGTGGCTAAATTCAATACTCTATCAACCGACCGAGTCAACTTCCAGAGCAGAAGAATCAATATCGAATACGCGGGTCAATGTAGGCATTAAGAATATCTAACCCTAGACTAACCACCACCACGATCGCCGCAAAGAACACCACCAACCCTTGCACGACGGGATAATCTCGCTGACTAATCGCTTGCACTAAGCGGCTCGCCAATCCCGGCCACGAAAATGTCACCTCAGTTAGCAGTGCGCCGCCAAGCAAGGATGCTAAAGCCAATCCAATCACTGTCAGGATAGGGACGAGAGCATTACGCAGCGCGTGAATCAGAATAATGCGCCACTCGCCAAAGCCTCGCGATCGCGCCGCTGTAATGTAAGTCGCGTCCAAAACTTCGCGTAGGTTCACCCGAATCATGCGAGCGAACACGCCGCTCATTACCAGTCCCAGCGTAAATGCAGGCAATGCTAAGTGATGCAGACTGGCTCCTAAGATCCCCCAATTACCACTTAATAGAGCATCCAAGCTATATAGTCCGGTAAAAAATTTAGGCGGAGCAACGCCTACCGGCAACCGACTCCCCACCGGGAACCAGCCCAACTGCACGCTAAAAACGAGCTGGAGCATCATACCCAGCCAAAACATAGGTAATGCGTAAGTCAGAATACTGAACGTACGCGTGGCGCGATCCAAAGAAGTTTGCGGTTGCGTTGCTGCCAAGATTCCCAGAGGAAATCCAATCGCCAGCGCGATACCTAAGCCTGCGATCGCCAGCTCCACCGTAGACGGGAAAAACGTATGAATGATATCCCAGACGGATTTACCTGTAGTTGAGATCGAAGTGCCTAAATCGAGATGGAGCAAATCAAATAAGTAACGCCCGTATTGGCGCAGAAGCGAACCGTCCATACCCAGATCGCGCCGCATTTGCTCGATCACGTCGGGGGTCGCGCGCGGCCCCAAAATTACCACGATTGGATCGCCAGGGACGATACGCAACAGCGCGAATAAGAGCGTGACCACCACCCAAAGTTGAAGCGGGGCCAGTAACAAGCGGGTGAGGATAAAGGTGCGGAGAGAGTTTTTGGATGCAGCCACAATCTGCCTCGATGTCAGTCGGCGTTGACGAAAAGACTAGGCTTTACGAACCAGCCACAGAGGCACGGCTTGCTGTCCGGCGAGCTTGAGATTGTCGATTCGAGGCGAACCCGAGATGAAATCGATGCCTTGTACGAGAGGAATGTAAGGTACTTCGTCAGCCACCAGCGCCTGAATGTCAGCCAAGAGGCGATCGCGCTTAGCTGCATCAGTTTCCGTGCGTTGCTGTTGCACTAGTTGATTGAGCTCTTCGTTGTAGTAGAAGGACCCGTGCTCGAAGGTTGCCCCCTGAACGCAGGTACCGTCCTCGTCGCGATCGCAGGGTAGAAACGGTTGAATATAGTTATCTGCATCGAGGAAATCCGGCGACCAGGATAATAAAACCATTGGATACGTCCCTTTATTCAAATTGTCAAATAGAGAGGCAGCTTCCACCGCTTGCAAATCTAGCTCCAGCGCACCCTCAAACGTCCTCTCCATCGAGGCTTTGAGTAACGACGACATCAACTCGCCGCGAGCATTCTCCGATGCATGCCACAGCGTTGTTCGGGCCGGATTACTCGCCGAAAAACCAGCCGCAGCCAGTAGTTCCTTTGCTTTGTCAACGTCGCGATCGCCGTAAGCTTCCTGAAAAGCCGGACGTGCGTTGGCCAAATTAGTCGGTACCAATGAATAGAGAGGCTCAGCTTGGCCGAGAAACACGCGATTCTGCAAGACAGCGCGATCGACCGCAGCGGCAATAGCTTGTCGGACTTCCTTACGGTCGAGCGGAGCCTGCTTCACATTGAGCACTAAATAGCGAATCAGTCCGCTTGTCTGAGAAACCACTTGCCAGCCAGCATCACTTTCCTTTTTCAGGCTGTCAATTTGACCTGGTTCCAGCGTCTGAAAGGCGAGGTCGATCGCCCCGGTTTTAAAGGCGTTGAGCAATGTACCGCTGGTATTGAACAGCTGCAAATCTACCCCTGCATTCGCCGGGGCCTCACCCCAATACCGATCGTAAGCGTCGAGCGTAACGCTGGTATTTTCCATGTAGCGGGTTAGTTGATAGGGGCCCGTTGCTACAATTTTTTCCGGTTCGAACTGGCCTTTTCCAATCGAGTAGGCTGTAGGCGATACGGCACAGGCACCAGGGAACGCCAACATAGCCGTAAACCCGCTGAACGGGTATTTGAGCTTTACGGTTAGCTCGTATGCCCCCGTCGCCTCCACTGATTCCACCAGATCGGCAAGTAAGAAGGCTGGCTTACCGCCGTTTTCAATCAAACGTCGCAGCGAGAAGGCCATTGCTTCGGCATTGAATTCGGTGTCGTCGTGAAACGTCACGCCTTCGCGCAGGGGAATGCGGTAGGTTTTACCCTCATCGTCAATCTCTGGCATCGCCGTTGCCAAAAGCGGCTGCAGCTCGCTGGAGCCAGGCGGATAGGTGTACAGCGTCTCACCCACATTCAGCAATACGTTCAACGTTGCCGGTTCGTAGGCATCCGCAGGGTCAAGAGTGCGGAGTTTGTCAGTAATGCCCATCCGAATGCGACCGTCCGAGGCACCTATATCTCCTGCCTCGACATCAACTGCTCCTTGCGTATCAGAGGAAGGCCGGCAGCTTGCCAGTGCGATCAATGCGCCGCCGCAGACACCGACGAACTGACGGCGAGAAAGCTGGAGAGCAGGTAAACGTGTCACGAGTGCTGAGATCTCCTGAAGACGACAATGAGGCGATCGCTACCGCGCATTGTAGTCGGTCTCAAGACGCTTGGCCGCAGGGACGACGAGCTCGATTTGAGACTTAAGGAGTGTTGTCAAGAATGGGAGTGGGTACGACAAGTTCTTCTGACTCAGTCGATTCTGGCGGCAGCGTTGGCAGTACAGGGATGTCTTTAGAGGAGTCATCAACACCCGAGGAGGAATCAGTTACTTCCGAATCAGTTTCGTTCGACAAGGGAGGAGGAGGATTCGGTATCTCTTCAGACGGATCGGCCTGACTCGCATTGGCAGCCTCTCCAGAAGGCGTCGGAGTGACTGTCTCGTCTGCGTTCGAGCTAGAGGTTGAAGAGTCCTTGCCCTCCGTTCCATCAGTTTGCTCGCTAGAAGGAGATGCCAGGCGCGGTGGCCAAGGCACGTCCCAGTAGTCAGCCGCTAAAGCCAACGCTGATAGCGATTTGGGTTGGGGTGTAAGGGCCCACGGCACATCCAAAATGCTGGCGGTCAGCGCGGCCAAACTAAGACGGCTGGCCTCAGATCTGTCAAAAATTGCTGCTGATAATGGTGTGGCCCCCGGACGCGAGGGTAACGCCGCAGTTGAGATATCCGTCGAGCTACCTGGACTGACCGATAGAGGGGTAGACCGAAATGCTCCGGATGGGGGACGAGTCAGCGGTACATTGGGATCGCCGCAGTTAGCCAACACAGCTGACAATATGGCTGCAATCCACCAGCCGGTATATTTTCTCGCCCGCTCTCCTCGCCCCATCATCACCATCCGAAAACTACGAAGCTACTAGGACCGGCTCGGTCTGGGCAGGAGGCACAACTTGTTTATCCTTGGCTTGGATCAACTCAACTTTGTAACCGTCGGGATCGCGAACAAATGCAATCACAGTGGTGCCGTGTTTCATGGGACCAGGTTCGCGCACCACTGTTCCCCCGCGAGCTTTAATGGCATCACAGGTAGCGTAGATATCGTCTACCCCGAGGGCAATGTGACCATATCCGTCGCCAATGTCATAAACTTCGGTGTCCCAGTTATGGGTTAGTTCGAGGACCGTCGTTTCAGACTCGGGACCATAACCGACGAAGGCTAGCGTGAAGCGACCGCCAGGGTAATCTTTCTGGCGTAATTTGGTCATACCTAACACGTCGCAATAAAACTGCAGCGATCGCTCTAAATTGCCGACTCGCAGCATTGTATGTAGTAGTCGCATGGCTCGCGTTCCTCTCAGAGTCAATAGCAACTCATGCCCTCACGCTACCATGTCTGCCAGATGCCCAGGTTGCCCGTACCATGTCCCACGAGTCCCTTCAGCGCACGCCCCTTTTCGAACGGCATCTTGCCCTTAAGGCCAAGATGGTTCCTTTCAGCGGCTGGGAGATGCCCGTTCGCTACCAAGGAGTGATGGCCGAACATCGTGCAGTGCGATCGCGGGCAGGTGTTTTCGATATTTCTCACATGGGTAAATTCGTCCTGCGCGGACCTCACGTGCGCGCCCAGCTCGAACGCATCGTTCCCAGTTCACTTGCCGCTATTCAGCCAGGTCAGAGCCGCTATACGGTCATGCTGAACGAGCGTGGCGGCATTGTCGACGACCTAATTTTGTACGATCGAGGGCGCGACCGTCAGAACCCTGACTGGGAATGCTGGACGACGATCGTGAACGCTGCCACCACTGTTAAAGACTGGAACTGGATGCAGCAGCATTTGTCAGACGTAACTTTCGAAGATTTATCAGGCGATCGCGTTCTGCTTGCCGTACAAGGCCCAGAAGCCGCAGAGATTCTACAGACGCTTGTTCGAGAACCGCTGCACGAGATACCGCGTTTCGGACACGGGCCGGTAATGTTAAGCGATCGCTCCGATGACGTTGGTTTCATCGCTCGCACGGGCTACACGGGAGAAGACGGATTTGAAGTCATGCTGCCTCCGGCAGCCGGATTAGAACTGTGGGACCGCTTGCTGGCAGCTGAGGTCGTCCCCTGTGGCCTCGGCGCTCGCGACACGCTACGCCTCGAAGCGGCATTGCATCTCTACGGTCAAGACATGGATGACGACACTACTCCTCTCGAAGCGGGTCTGAGTTGGCTGGTCGATTGGTCGGAAGAACGAGACTATATCGGCAAATCCGCACTGCTCGAACAAAAACAAGCAGGCGTGCGGCGAAGATTGGTGGGTTTGATCATGAGCGGACGCGAAATCGCGAGATCGGGATACGAGGTTGCACATGGCGATGCACCTGTCGGAACTATTGTGAGCGGGACGCAAGCGCCTACTTTGGGAAAAGCGATCGCTCTTGCCTACGTTTCTCCCACCCTTGCCAAAGTTGGAACGGAATTAAATGTGAAGATTCGCGATCGCTTCTGTCCCGCCACAGTAGTCAAACGCCCGTTCTATCGGGCCATTGCAAAGTAAATGCTCGCAAAAAATCAAACCCTCCAGCGTTTCGCGTTGGAGGGATAAATCGAGGTTGATTTAGATCGAAATACTCAGCGCAGCCAGGAGCGCGAAGCGAACTTTTCAGAAGCTGCTTGTGCCTGCTGGAGCATAGACTGACGACCGTCAGAGATAGCTGCATCCATGCTGGGGACTAAGTTCCGCGCCTGCAGGGCCATGTGAACTTGCATGTCAGCTACGTAGTCACACATCCGCTCGGATTCAGTGGCAACAGGGTCAAAACCGGAAATATTGGAGTGCTTAGCAATCAAAATCGCGTCCCTCTGGAGTGATCGCAGTCAGGTAGCTGCGCACAATGGCAGCACGAGGCTTAAATTACCACGTAGCCGTAACCTCCCGAGTACGACCCAGACGAGCGTAATGAAGATTTATATTTATTTCACAAGTTGATACATTTTGGCCGACGCTATGATGGCTGGCAGGTTTTCATCTCGGCCGCAGTGAACGTATCTTCCGACAGTCCTACGCTCAATACCCTCGAATTTGTGCCTTACATCAACGAGGACGGACAGCTTCCTCAAGAATGGGCGGGCAAAATTGGCGTCTACGCAATCTTCGATCGCGAGCGGCAACTGCACTACATCGGTTATTCCCGAGATATCCTGGCCAGCTTAACTCTTCACCTCGTTCGGCAACCGCACCAGTGTTTCTGGATTAAGGCTCACGCGATCGCCCGTCCCAGCCGCACGCTGTTGGAGAACGTCCGTACGGCGTGGATACAGGCAAATGGTTCGACCCCCTCAGGTAATACGCTCTCGCCATCTCCCTGGGAAAGTCCTATTGATGTCAAAGCACAAATGACTGATGCAGAACGCGAACGCTACGAGGACAAAACTCTGTCGGAACGCGATCGCATCAAAGCACTCAAGCAGGCTGCTCGTCGAATTGAAGGCGATATTCTGGCGCAATTGGAAGCGCGCCATCTAGCCGTTTCCTTGCGCTTCAATCCCAAACTGAAAGGGGAAGGCTGGTTAGATCTGAAAGTCTGAAAGCATTCAATGTCCCGCGTACAGCTGGACGGAGTTACGCCATGCCTAGTTCTGAATGTGCTGAAGCTGTCGTTCGCAGCGGAGTCGAAGAATAAGACAGTTCACTAGCAAGAATGTTGCCGGTACCGGCGCATAGGGTAAGAGTCCCGTTAGCGCAATCAGAATGGCAAAACACGGCAATAGCCATCGGCTCAGATTCTTTAGCATGTAGCGATCGCGCACGATCCAAAGCCCGATGATATAAATTGCAATGGGAATTGAGACGGAAAAAGCTGCTGTTCCCAAATGCTCCGATTCTCCGTGGCTGTGCGCGATCGCCTCCACGAGCACGTCGAGACCAGCACCAACGGCAGCCCCTGAACCAAAGACTAAAAAGTGACCGTAGCCCCAAACAAACGCTTGTTTGACTTCGATCGACGTGAGATGGTCTGCCTCGCAGAAATACAGCCACCACATGGCAAAAGCAATGATTGCTCCACAGATCGCTACAGTCAATTCGGAAATGTTAAACCCTTCAGCAAATGTGGCTTCTAGGGCGTGAGTACTGGCTAACAAAACCTCACCTAACACGATGATGTTCAACAGACCAAAGCGCTCGATCAGGTGATGACGATGCCAGGGCGTATTGGCAGCTTTTTCGGCATACCAAGGAATGAGGAGTTCTGCCAGAGCAGCCAGAGCAAACAGGATATAGAAAGTGAGGCCGAATGGCTCGATGGCAAAAACAATCATTGCCCACAGCAGCTGCATGCATACCTGCCCGAGCGAATAGCGTAAAGCCGTAACGCGGTATTGGGGATTGGCCCTCGCCACTCTTAACCACAGCACGGCAAATGCCAAACGTAGAATCACGTACCCCAGAAAGCCAGAGGGCAATGACTCTCCTTCAAAAATTCGTGGCAAGCTGGCGGCAACGAAGACGATGCCAACCATCATCGTCATTACGTTGATGCGGTAGGCAATGTCGTCATTGTCAAAGCTAGTGGCAAACCAGGTGAACATGTTCCAGGGCCACCAAATAACAAAAAAAGCGATGCCGAACTGCACAATACCCAGGCCGATATGCCCGTCTTCGAGAGCGCCGACGAGACCGTGCGCCGAAGCCGCAATCGCGATGACGACGACGAGATCGAATAACAGTTCGAGCTGTGTTGCGGTGCGATGTTCTTCATCAGTCTGACGCGCGAGCAACGGACTGATGTGTTTGCCTATATTCAAATTGCTCTATCCTTCTCGTTAGATTGAGTCGTTGTGAGTGTACGACAGAGCTTCTCACTGTTTCACGTCGCTTTTGAAACGGTCAGCATTCGTGCTTTCGGCTGTAGCCACATCTCCTTTCCCAAAAAATGCCGGGAATGGCTTGGGGATTTCAAGCGCACGCTGCGTTTTGGGCCGCTCGTCAATGCGATCGAACCAAGCTTGTAAGTGCTCCAGTCCGTCTGTTGATACCTTGGCCCAGTAGTAGGAGCGCGCCCAAGGGTACATTGCCATATCCGCGATTGAAAACTCGTCTCCGACCAAATAAGACTTTCCTTCAAGTTGTCGATTTAAGACCTCTAACAATCGGCGCGACTCTGCAACATAACGGTCGATCGCGAAGTCGTCGCGATGCCCTTTCGGTTCAGCAATGCGCTGAAAATACATGGCCTGACCCATCATCGGCCCAATGCCACTCATCTGAAACATCAGCCATTGCAAAGTTTGCGATCGCGCTTTGGTCGCTGTCGGTAGAAACTTGCCATATTTTTCAGCCAGGTACCAAAGAATGGCACCCGACTCGAACACGACAAAATTATCATTTCCACGATCGACAATAGTGGGGATGCGTCCGTTGGGATTGAGCTTTACGTACCACTCGGATTTCTGCTCTTTTTTACTGAAGTCAATGGGCGTGAGTTCGTACTCAACCTCTGCTTCTTCCAGAAAAATCAGCGGCTTCCAACCGTTCATGGTGGATGCTGTGTAAAGGTGAATATCAAGTTGGTAGGTCATGGGCCGACGCAGAAACCACTTCTTGGCTCAAGCTAAGCGTCTAGGTTACTATAGTCAACCAGTATCTTTTTTGTAACCTTCCACAGATGAGTGATGCTGTTGACATCGCGAAAGATCGTAACGGTCGCAAGCGGGCGCTCGCCCCTTGTCTGAGTCCCTGCCCGATCGAGCGTGGCATGAGGATTATCGGCGGTAAGTGGAAAGGTTCAATCCTTTGGCACCTTAAGGATGGCCCGGTGCGATTCAACGATCTCGCTCGGCAGTTAGGCGGCGCAAGCAAAAAAATGGTATCTCAACGACTCAGGGAAATGGAGGAGGTCGGTCTAGTAAAACGCGAGGTTGTCAATATGAGGCCAATCGCCGTAGCTTACAACATTACCCCTTTTGGCCAGACCGCACTAAAATTCCTGAACGAGCTCAGAGCGTGGTCTGAAAACCACAATCTCTAGCGTTACGAACTTTCTGCGATCGCTTTTACAAGTTTCTGAGCCAGCTCTCGGACGTGGGGCTCAAGTACGATTTGCCAGTGATCTCCAGAACAGTGGTGAACTCGAATTTCAGAAGCGCTATCTGTGCTCCATCCTGCCCGAGGCGAAAGAACGTGCTTCCACGGATATTTCGTCCGCTCTTGGCGAGCTAAAAAGACGTGGAGGTTTTCTATTTTTGTTTCAAAATTTAAGGTAAGAAGTTTTTCAATGACATCAATGTCAGCCAAGTGAGAGGACGAGCGTGGACTGCTGAGATTGGGTGACGCTGTATTTTCTATGGTTTCATTGTCGTTATATTGATGTGCAATTCCTGCAGTCTCAGATATTGATTTCTTTGGCTTCAATAAACTTGAGAGGTATTGACGCATGCGTGAATTGAAATACTCCCATCTCTGCGTCCCTGACAAGGATTTAAAATGCCGTAAGTTATAAAGGCGATCGAGATAAAAAGTCTCAAAGGGTTTTAACGCTCGATAAAGAGGAGCGTGTGGTCCGTGAGTATCGATCGAGCCGAAGAAAGATACCCTACCTTTTTCTGACTGAAGTTTTTGAGCAATCGAAAAAGCAATGACGCTACCAAAGGAATGACCGATCAATTGATAGGGGCCTTCGGGATAGAGTTCGACGATTTCACGCACGTGATGGTCAGCAATAGCACAAACGAGTTCGACAAACTCCGATTGAGACATGGTTTCAGAAGAGCTGCGATCGCGAAGGACGTGATAGCCCGATTCCATGCCATAAATAGGTTGTTCTGAGCCTAAATGTCGAACGATTGGGAAAAAGCCATTCCATCCATTCATGCACCAGAAAATAGGAGGTTTACTTCCGTCCATATTCAACCCCGTCATTAAAGATGAGGGTTTGGGACGATGTCCTTGTCGTCCGGCCACATTGCTCAATCCAACTTCCGTTTCAGAAGAATCTACCCGAACCGATGTCAATATCAATATTTATCCCTATGC
>JBCBVC010000011.1:0-47530 GCA_039817845.1 Cyanobacteria bacterium J06642_2 | reverse complement strand
GCTCTTGAGTGCCAACGAGTCCTATCAGAGAGCCTCGGAAGACATTCAGGTACTCACGGGGATTGCTGTGTCACGAGGAACTCAACAGCAAACAACAGCGATTGAGTAGAGGACTCCAGCGACTGTGTGGAGCAAGCTGCAAGCGCTGAGCCTGATGCTCGGTGAGGCTCAACTGGCCGAGGATGCTTTGGAGGCAGCGGCGGCGGCCGCGACTCGTGCCCGTGCTTTGCTGGATAAAAAATGAGCCATCTCGGGGCCAATGTGAGTCTGGAACTGGGCGCGAATTGTTTGCTCGATGCCTTCGAGAGTGGTGAGTTGTTCGGGAGCAGCCTCTTCGTAGAGTAAGGCTGCCAGGGCGCGAACGTGATGCTCGATTTGAGCTTGCTTATCGGTATTCATGGGGCAGCCAGCGGGCAAGACGACAGTGGTGTCACCATAGCGACTCATTGCAACCAATGACTCTAAGCACATCTACTCATTACAAAACTGGGATGCACTCCATCCGTATCTAGTGTTTTGGCGATCGCTCATGGACTCAGGTTTCCATTTGGTAACTATTAGAAAGCTGTACTACTGTGACCTAAATGCACTCCAGCTTCGTCACAAACAAAGGTTCCGGCCAGTACCTTATCAGAACTGTATATTATTTGCTGAAATTGCTTGCGATCGCGCAGCAATTTTTAAGTGTAAGCCTCAAAGCTTCAGAGCGAATGGTGTTTTACTGACTGTCTGGGGGAAAATTGATGCAGATTCGCGATTCAATTGTGTTGGTGACAGGAGCGAATGGTGGGATCGGTTCTCACTTTATCGAACAGTTGTTACAGCAAGGCGCAGCCAAGATTTACGCTTGTGCTCGCAATCCAAGCAAAGTCAGTCAATTAGTCAATTTAGCTCCAGATCGTGTTATTCCTGTTGAATTAGATATTACGAAGCCTGAATCTTTAGCTGCTGCTGCCACCCGATGTTCAGATGTCACAATTTTGATCAACAACGCAGGCACGTCGCTCAATCAAGGACTGATTGCTGCGTCTGACCTAGCAGCAGCGCGGCAGGAAATGGAAGTAAACTACTTCGGACTACTCGCCACCTGTCGAACTTTTGCCCATGTTCTGAAAAAGCAAGAACGCAGCGCGATCGTCAATGTCCTATCACTTTTGGGCAAAGTGAACTTACCGTTTAGTGGCTCATACAGTGCGTCCAAAGCAGCCGCAATTTCAGCAACCCAAGGCATCCGCGCAGAGCTAGCCGAGCAGGCTACTTTAGTCATCGCTGTGATGCCAGGAACGGTTGACACGAGCTTGGCTTGAGATTGGCCGAATCCCAAAGTAAGTCCGGCTGAGGTAGTCAGAGTGGCTCTCCAGGCGATTGCGGAGGAGCGAGAAGATGTCTATCCGGGCGAACAAGCAACGCAAGTATCCGCTCAGTTACTCAGCGATCCTAAAGGGGTTGAGAAATATTTAGCCACTTTTCTACCTGGGATGCTTTTAGCCGGAACAGATGCCTAGCTGTACTAGATATCCGTGAGAGCACGAACTCAGTCAGGCTTGGGTCAGCTTGGCGACAAACTTCTCGTGCTCTACATTCTTTAACCCATCCTGTAAAACAACCATCACTTGCGGCATGTTGCCTACTATTGCTGCTTGACGATCCAGCCATAGACCGGGAAAAATCAGGCTTTTCACGACATCATTGCTATCTGTTGCAAGAGGAGTGTAGTCGCCTTCGTTTAGGTAAAACCAGTCGATCTTGCGATCGCACACCTGCCAAACGACGTACTCGCGCACTCCCGCCCGCCGATACGCTCTCAGTTTGTCTCCTAAATCAATCGTGGCCGTACTCGCGGCAATCTCTGCAATCAACTCGGGAGCACCGGCGATGTAGCCGTCCTCATCAATACGAGACTGTCCGCCCAAACTCTCATCCAGACGAAGTACCATATCTGGCTGAGGCTCATTATCGCGATCTAGGCGTACAGTCGGGTTGTCCCCCAAGCGCACGCCAGGAGTGGCCACCTTATAGGTCCACAGCCAACCTTGCAAATCTGCATGAGGTTCAGCGTGGGGTTCGAAGCGCAAGGGAGAGGCCACGTAGGTACGTCCTTCGATCAATTCGGCTTTCTTCAGCTCGGGCATCGCCGCATAGCGCTGCTCGAATTGCGATCGCGAGAGGCGATCGCCATTCTCTAACGGCGGTACCGTTAACTTATTTGAGCGCGGGAAAAACGTGACCATGAGAGCATTGACCGAGAGCGGAAGTTGTCCTTATTGCTTGCTCCTAGGCTAGACGAAAATAGACGAGCTGCCCTGGAGCAGCTAGAGCTTGTGAAAGTACAATCGCCTCAATCTCGTCCACACTCATCGTCTAACGAGCGTGAAGATACCACGCATTACGGAATCGTTGATGGTAAAGCTGAGGAATATTCGATGAAAACTCCAGTGACATTTGTTTACGCGTCCCAAAGCCTCGCACTGTTCCATGACGGATATCGAGCGTACGAAATATCTGAGCGCAATCGTCAAGGAAGCCTGGCGGTACCCGACCGTGGGTGACGACGGGTTGGCAATCTTGAATTTCGATGATGAAGGTCGGACGGGACCACAGGGAGTAAACGAAAAAGATCAGCCCCACTATGATGACGATCGGAATAATCACGGTCTTCAGTTGTGCGTTACCTCTAACGTGTCCTAACTGGTACCGAGCGCATTCCTACCACAGGTTCAGAACCGAGCAGGAGCCAACTCGTGAATCCAAGTTGGAGATTGTCCCTTTCGCGTTATGTCAAAGTATTGCGTTTGTTTTGGGCCACAGCGATCGCGGCTGAAATGGAATACCGTGCCAATTTTCTAATTGCTACTCTCAGCAGCTTGGGGAGTTTGGCAGGTAGTTTGTTCGGACTGTTTTTGTTTTATCGAACCGGATATGACTTTCGCGGCTGGAGTTGGGAAGAATCACTGCTGGTATTGGCTGCATTTACGCTGCTGCAAAGCTTCGCCAGTATGGTATTAAGCCCCAATTTGAATCGGATTGTCAATCACGTGCAGCAGGGCACGCTGGACTTTGTCTTACTCAAACCCATTAACAGTCAATTCTGGCTTTCATTTCGGACGATTTCACCTTGGGGTATTCCCGATCTATTGTTCGGACTGTTCATTCTCTTCTACGCAGGTAATCGACTCGGTTTGACAGGGCTAAACTATCTGAGCGCGATCGCCCCTCTCGGGTTGGGGTTCGTCATGCTCTATAGCCTCTGGTTTATGTTGGGCGCGACCAGTATTTGGTTCGTCAAAATCTACAACGTGACAGAAGTGCTACGCAGCTTACTCGAAGCCGGACGGTTCCCATTAAGCGCCTATCCAGCCAGTTATCGCATCTTTTTTACCTTTATCATCCCGGTAGCGTTTCTCACTACAGTTCCAGCAGAAGTCGCGATTGGGCGATCGCATCTCAGTTGGATGTTGGGAGCCAGCGGATTGGCCGTTATTTTTTTAATTGCGTCGCGACTGTTCTGGAAATTTGCCCTCCGGTTCTACACCAGTGCGTCTAGTTAAGTTCTCAAGCGATTAGCGTAACGGCGCAGCAAGAAGACCAGACGAGACTTCGCGCGATATTGAATGAGGCATACGCTCGTTCAGGCTAACGGCTGCCTTGCCAAACATACCAATTGGGATAGGCATAGACCCAATAACCAGCCACACCAGTCTGACCGCACCAATCACCGCCGTTCCAATAGCCGTAATCACTCACCTCGCCGTAGGTCGCCCGATCTCTGGGGCAGTCGAGGACCTGCACCAAAGTAGAATATTTCCCACCCATGGAAGCGATATTCGCTAGCTGAGGCGGAAGTGCAGGACCTCTACCCGCAGATGACCAAACGTACCAGTTGGGGTAAGTATAGACCCAGTAGCCAGCCATTCCCACCTGACCGCACCAACTGCCGCCGTTCCAGTAGCCGTAGTCATTGACATCACCATAGGTCTGGCGATCGCTAGGACAATAAAGCACTTGAGCGAGGTTGGCATATTTGCTGTTCGCCGAAGCGGTGCGGGGCAAGCTGAGGGCAGCGGGAGTTCGCGCGGCCACCAGAGAAATTGCCAGAGTGGCAACTGTTGTAGCCGTAGCAGCTACTGACTTCAACGAAACATCCTTAAACATACTTCCCTTGCCATGCCTGAATATTTTTACTCTACCCAAGCATGAATTAAAGTATAAAAGGATGTTGTTCTGTTATAGCGGCTGTCAAACTGCTTAGGACGTTTTAGCTACCCAGAACCCAGGCGCAGTTAGGGCCTCTGTGTCTTAACTAAAACGTCAAGAGGAATACGTGCGAAATCTTGAGGCAGATAGGAAAGATGGCCGTCAATCCTATGTCATTCTGAGCCCGAAGAATAGCAGCACGAACATTACTCTAGCTCGTACAATGCAGATATCGAACCGAGTGTAAGGCTGAGTAGGAACTTCGTTAGTGAAGTGAAAGAGTCGAATGCATGGATGTTGGCGAGAATGTTAGGCTTGCCAGAATGCCGAATTGAGCCTCTCATTTCTGAGGCAAGTTGCACTGAGGATTTATCCGCTTATGCAGGTGTTGCCTTCTGAGCTTCAGTTAGTGCCTCATGCTTGGCCTCAAGTGCTTCGAGGCGATCGCGCAGCTCCCGATTCGTTTTCTCTAGCGCGTCGATATCCTCGCGCAGTTTTTTGACGGCGGGGTTCGTGCCTGCTTTTTTCTGCACCGTTTGAACAGCTTCGGTAATCATCCGGCCGACGCGCCCGTCATCAGTGTCTAGCTGCTTCAAAATAGGAATGGCACGAGTGGTGTTGAGCTGCTTGAGCGCGATTACGACAGCCACTTGTGTCAAGAAAAACGACTCACGAGACAGTTCGCGCAGCCGTTCGAGGACTTTGGCATTTTCCTTGTCGGCAGCATAGCTGCCCAAAGCGCGGATGGCTGCAAGCCTGAGCGGTTGAGGGATACCAGTCGCCGTGTATTGCAACAGCAGTTCGAGCGCCGCGTCCGAGTCTTTAAGCTGGGCAAGTCCTGAGATCGCTCCTCCGCGGACAATTTCGTTCCACCCGGATTTAGTCTCTAGCACCGTTTTGAGCGATGCGATCGCAGCGTCAACATCGACTGCAGCATCGACGGTTGCTCCAGCAATGGTGCCAATAGCAGAAGCCGCCGCGGCCTCCACGAAGTAGCTCTCGTCCCCGCGATCGACGAAAGGTTGAATGGCCTGCAAACTCCGTTGAGTTTTGGTTTTGGCGAGAGCATTGATAGCCGCGCGGCGCACTTGGGGAGCGGTGTCTTTGAGAGCAGTGTCTGCGATGACGTCAAAAGCGCGATCAAGAGCAATCTCGCTCAAAGCTTGGCACACTTCAACCCGTATGCCCCAGAACGATTCCTGTTGTAGGGAAGTCTCCAATGCTTCAATGCCTTCAAGGCCGCCTTTTTTCGCGATCGCCTTAGCAGCAAAGATGCGGGCCATGACGTCAGGTGCGTACAGCAGTTGTGCTTTCAATTCTGGCAGGGCGTAGGTAAGTTCGACCGTAGCCAGATGATGATTGCCGCTGTCGAAGCTGACGAACTCGGGCTTGCGGGCAAGCGGGAAATAAAAGCTTTGTTCGGCTTCGCTGACGCGCACGGAGAAGGTTTGTAGCTCCTTGCCTTCATCAAACCCGAATGCAATTGGAATTTTCAGATCGAAGAGAGTGTCTTTGTCTTGCGTTTGCGTGACGGTCACTTTGGCCAGGTTGACGTCACTATCCCAGCTGTATGCCACCTTAAATTCGGGATGGCCGCCGCGAAACACGTACTGGTCGAACAGCGATCGCGGGTTAAGGCCGGTGGCTTTATCAATCGCCCGAATCAGATCGACCGTTTCGACTGTGGAATGGGCGTTGTCATTGACGAACGTGTGGATAGCAGCGCGGAACAGCTCGTCACCCAGCCAGTAGCGCAGCATATGATAGACGCACGCGCCTTTTTCATACAGGTGGCGATCGTAGAGTTCGATCGCGTCTTTGTAGACATTGGTGACAATGGGGCGACGATAGCGCGAACTGTCCTCGGAAATATAACCCGAGCGATCTTGATAGCGGTGATAGTCAGCATGTTCCAGGCCGTAGGTGTGTTCGTCCCACAAAACCTCGGAGTAAGTGGCCATGCCTTCTTTAATCCAAGCGTGAGACCAATGCTGAATCACCAATAAATCGCCAAACCACTGGTGTGCTAGTTCGTGCGCTACGAGGGTTTCTGCCCGTAAATAGTCAAGGGCTGCCCGTTCGTCAATCAAGCTGCGATCGGTCAACAAGGTCACAGAAGTGTTTTCCATACCGCCGAAGATGAAATCATCGACGCAGACCTGGGCGTATTTGGGGTAAGGATAGGCGTAACCGAAGGTTTCCGAGAAGAACTCAATCATCTCGGGCGTGCGCCCCATAGTGAGTTTTGCCTGCGCTTCTAACTCGGGCTCAACGTAGTAGGTAACGGGTTTGCCCTGCCATTCGTCTTTAATTTCAATAAATTTGCCCACCGCTAATGCCATCAAATAGGTGGGGTGAACTTGCTCTTGCTTCCAGTGGTAGGTTTTGCGATCGCCGGCTTCATCCTGCACCGATAGTAGTTGGCCGTTACTAATAGCGGAGAACTCAGCTGGAACGGTCACTTCAATTTCAGAACTAGCCAGCTGGCCGGGGTAGTCAAAACAAGGAAACCAGTAGCGCGAATCTTCATCTTCACCTTGCGTCCACACCTGCACGGGCTTGTCGGGATAAGCGTCGGTGGGATGAATGAAATAAATGCCGCGTTGAGGCTGTCGGGCCGCGTAGGCAATCGCGATTTCGAGCTTCTGCCCTACTTCAGTTGGCGTGTCGAGGCGAATTTTCAACACTTCACCATCGTAGTCGTGCGTTTGTACTGCTCCATTGCAGCGCACGGTTTCAACCTCTAAGCCACATGCGTCCAGTTTGAGAAAGGTAATACCAGACCGAATGGGGTTGAGGTGAAGGGTGCAAGTTCCTTCCAGAGCTTTGGCCGTTAAGTCGAGGGAGATCGCCAAGTGAATATGTTCTACTCGCGCGGGGCGATCTGGTGCGTACTGCGGTTTGGCTCCCGGCAGCGCAAAAGACTTGTGTTTGGCTTTGCCGTTTTTCTCACCGGTATCGAGAGCTTCTACCCAAAACAATCGTTCGTCCATGCCCTGCATTCCCACGAAATCGCTACCGTGACTTCATTTAGCGTATGCAATTCTGACTGATTTTGTTGCTCGTTTCTCCCTACTAACCGGATGGCGGTAGTACTTCATCAACGAGGATAGTGGCGACGACAACGTTATCAATCTGCACAGGCAGGCGATCGCCTGCCCTAAAAATCTGGCATCGCGCATAGTCGGGACTGTCAGTATTGGCTAGAGGAAACGAATACACTTCAACCTGACGTTCGGGTAAGTTCACAATCCAGTAGATGTCGACATTTGCACGGGAGTAGGTGCGTTTTTTGAGCTCGCGATCGCGTTGCAACGTCGTGTCCGAAATTTCAACGACCAAGGCTAAATCTGTGGCGGCGGGGTGGCGGTCGAGATAGTCTTGCGTTCTGCCTCGTACGATAACAACATCAGGCTCGGGCTCGCTGTCAGCTGTAGTGATAGGTTCTTGAGAATCGACGTACCAGCCTGTTGGAATAATGCGTTCTAACGTCGATCGCAGCAGTCGCGTGGCAACTCGATCAGGAGGTCTTTTAGGCATTTTAAGAACGAGCCATCCCTCCAAAAATTCCACCGGATCGTCATCGGTCAGAATGCCGCTGCGAACCATGGCGTGGTATTGCTCGAGGCTAAATTGCCACGTCGGTTCGGGAGCGATCGCGCTGGAATATTGAGAATTCGCCATATCAGTCTGAATGAAGAGCGAAGGCTGCTGTTGTCATCCTAGCGAGTCTTATCAGTCAGATTTTCAGAGGCATCTCGGGGGCGATCAATGCTCATCTCATCTCAGCATGGCAAACTGGTAGACGAGCTCCGTCCTCATTTGTTGTTTCTCAGCAAGACTCATGACTTTACTCATCACGGCCTTGAGCAACTTCGTCGAAATTTATTTCTGGCTGCTCATTGCACGCGTCTTGCTTACCTGGTTCCCAATCGACTGGTCGAACCCTCTGTTCTCCGCTCTCAGCCAAGTGACCGATCCGTATCTCAATCTGTTTCGCTCGTTTATCCCACCTCTAGGTGGCCTCGACTTGTCCCCGATGGTCGCCATTTTCGCGCTCCAACTTGGCTCCCAGTTCATTTTCGGAGCTCTGGCTCGGGCTGCAGTGGTGGCTACTGCGTTTTAGCTGTGATTCAATCATTCGGGTTAGCGGCGTACTGCTCCGCTGAAGCCAGAAGCCTTGAACTGCTCTAGAACTAGCGGCGGTCGGTTTGACTGCGACGCAGAAATTCGGATCGAAAACTCGCTTTTGCCCGGAGGCACTTCGTCAATTGACCCGACGCGAGTGCGTTCGGGCATCACGTCATTCCCATCTGCATCATAAATACGACCGAAGACATCAGCATTGAGCACGGTTCGATCGGATTCATTCACCACTATGCCGCTCACTAGGTAGCAGTCTGCACGCTGAGAAGAAGGGCCACTGAGGGTCAAATTTTGATATTCGGGTGTATCGGGACAGGCTTTTGTATGCAGGTCTTCAATCGCCAAATTGCGGTTGCCAAACCCCAGAGAAGTGACGGCTAACACGAGGGCGATCGCGAGTTTTGCAAAGCGTTTCCACAGCATGGATGTCATCCCGATATCGTTGACGTTCGGTCACGTCTTTTAGTGTACTGGGGTGCTGTAACCCCCACGCACTTATGTTGCCACCCTCGCATCCCGCGTCCGGGTTCGCATAATCTGCTGCGGTGTCGCGATCGCCTGCAACGATACGTCCCAGTCGTCACGCGGTAGAGGTATCTGCGAAAAGCCGGAGCCCGTTACGATACCCACGGTCAAACACTGCTGCAACTCAGAACGTGCCAAGCAGCGGTCGTAATAACCGCCGCCATACCCCAGGCGTGTACCCCAGCGATCGCAGGCTAACGCCGGAACTAAGACAGCATCAACCGTCACCAAATCGACCAGAGGAAATGTAGGAGGCGGTTCGAGAATGCCGAACTTGCCGCTGACAAGCCGCTCGCGATCGCGCTGAGGCGCATAAGCGTGCCAAGCCAACTGCTTTCCCGGCAAACAGCGGGGCAGTCCCCAAATTTTGGCGTGCCAAAGCTCCATTAGAGCGAGTAAGCTGAGTTCCGAGTTGTGGGGCCAGTAGGCCAAGATCGTCCGAGAGCGCTGCAATTCAGGCCAGGTGGAAAGACGCTGGCTAAGCTGCTGGCTGAGTTCGACTGTGTCGAGGCGATCCCGCTGTTGGCGAAACTGCTGACGCAAATGAGTTTTTATCTGAGGAACAGTTGCAGACACGGGTCTTAAAACCTCAAACATGGCAAATACGTTGCGACTTGGTGCTGCAAAGTGAGTCGTGAAGTCCCGTCCACTTCGACAGGTGTATTGCGCGCGCGGACTGGTAGGGTAAAGGGCGTTAAGTATAACGAATTGTAACTAGGGGCGATGCGGTGCGGGTACAGGTTCTGGGGTTAGGTAAGTCGGGCATAGCCGCCGCACGCTTACTTTCGCATCAAGGTCAACCGACCTGCGTATCCGACGAGCGCGACAGTCCCGACCTCCGTCAGCGCCAGTTAGAACTTCAGGCACTCGGGATTGAAGTTCAGCTCGGAAGCGCTTTCGCCATACATCCCGGCACTAACACTGTAGTCGTTAGCCCTGGCATTGACTGGTACCACCCCGTTTTGACAGCCGCTCGCGATCGCGGCGTTACCGTCATGGGCGAGGCCGAACTGGCTTGGCAGGTACTAAGCGACGTGCCGTGGGTAGGGATTACTGGGACCAATGGCAAAACGACAACGACGGCCTTGGTCGCAGCTATTTTTGCTGCTGCTGCTCTCAACGCACCTGCTTGCGGCAATATCGGCTTGCCTCTGTGTTCGGTGGCACTCCAGGCATTGACGTCAGGTATGCGCCCGGATTGGATTATTGCCGAACTCAGTACCTATCAAATTGAAGCGGCTTCAAGCCTAGCCCCAGCAATTGGTGCGTGGACGACGTTTACCGCCGATCATTTAGCTCGTCACGGATCGATGGAAGCCTATGCTGCGTTGAAAGCCTCACTGATAAGACGATCCCGCCAGCAAGTTCTCAATGATGACGATGCTTATCTCAGCTCTCTTCACGCTGACTGGCCGCAAGCCCGCTGGGTTTCCTGTCAGCATCATCATGGCGCAGCTTATCTCCAAACAGACGCGGAGGATCGCGTATGGGCCTGGTTTGAGGGCGAACCCGTCCTGCCTCTGGACGAGCTTCAGCTCATCGGCGAGCACAATCACCAAAATTTGCTCGTGGCGATCGCCATTGCCCGCATGGCCGGGGTGAATGTCGATTGCATTCGTGAGGCCGTCGCTAACTTTGCCGGCGTGCCCCATCGGCTGGAACGAGTACGTACCATCAATTGCATCCAGTTCGTTAACGACAGCAAAGCCACTAACTATGAGGCCGCGCAGGTAGCCATAACCTCAATTCCTGGGCCGATCGTGCTGATTGCTGGGGGACAACCCAAAGCTGGAGACGACCGGGAATGGATTGCGTGTATCAAAAACAAAGTAGTCGCAACCGTGTTGATTGGTGAAGCAGCTGAGCAATTTCGCGATCGCTTGAGCGAGTCTGAGTATACTGATTACCATCTGGCTCAGACGCTAGATGTAGCGGTTCCTTTAGCTTTTAAGCTAGCTCAGACGCTGAAAGAGCCGATTATGTCTCCTGAGACCAGAACGCCTTCTATTACCGTTCTTCTCTCCCCCGCCTGTGCGAGTTTCGATCAATACTCCAACTTCGAGCGCCGCGGCGACCACTTCCGCCAGTGCTGCGCCGAGCTGGCCGGCTGAGGCCCGCCTCCTACGATGGCTGACACTTCTTTGGTTAGCTGTCGGCACCGTCATGATTTATTCGGCCTCGCTGTCCGTGGCTCGCGCTGACATTGGCGACAGCCTCTATTTTGTTAAGCGTCAAATCGCTTTTATCGTGATTGGTTATGGCGGTTTTGTCGCGATCGTCCGCTGGCCTCTGCATCGCTGGTTTCGGATTGCAGGTCTGCTGTACGCGATTGGCTTGGGGTTAGTGTTGGCCACGCACGTTCCCGGATTGGGGATGACGCGCTTAGACGCCACTCGCTGGCTAAATTTGGGTGTAACCACTATTCAACCGTCCGAGTTTCTCAAACCATTGCTGGTGTTGCAAGCCGCCTGGGTCTTCGGACGTTGGTACGCCCATCCCCGCTGGTATCGGGCGCTATGGCTGACTCTGTTCGCGATTGGCCTGGCAGCCATTCTGACACAGCCGAACTTGGGCACTACCGCCATCTGCGGCATCACGCTTTGGTTGATGGCAGGCGTTGCTGGACTACCATCATTCGCCCTCGCAGGTACGGCTACCTTGGGCGCGCTCGCGGCAGCCATCAGTATTAGCGTCAAAGAGTATCAATTTCGTCGCCTGCTAGCTTTCCTCAATCCTTGGAAAAACCATCAGGACATCGGCTACCAGTTAGTGCAAAGTCTATTGGCTATCGGCTCAGGTGGCTGGTGGGGTACGGGGTTCGGGCTATCACAACAAAAGCTATCGTATTTGCCCATTCAGTACACGGACTTTATCTTTGCCGTGTTTGCAGAAGAGTTTGGCGTCATCGGTACGCTGGGATTCTTATGCTTACTGCTGGCATATGCGCTCGCGGCTAATCGCGTTGCCCGCCGCAGTCACGATATTGCGGCCCGATTGGTTGCCAGCGGCTGCACCTGCTTACTCGTCGGCCAAGCATTGCTCAATATTTGCGTCGTCAGTGGCCTCTTACCGACCACAGGCGTTCCGTTACCCATGTTCAGTTACGGCGGCAGTTCGGTTCTTGCCAGTTTGGCGACTGCGGCACTACTCGTACGGGCCGCACGGGAAACTACAGGGAAATATCAGAGTTAACTAAACCCTTTGGACTTGCCAGCGGGCTGCTCTAAGCACAGTTCGAGGCGGCGACGTAGCGATCGCGTATCCAAATGTTGACCGATCAAGACGATCTGATTACTCGGCTCCTGCCCTTCCGGCCAAGCTTCGCTGTCAATGGTGTAACGCTTGCCGCTGAGATGAAAGATATAGCGTTCTGGGCTTTCATCAAACCAAAGAATCCCCTTAGCCCGAAAAATAGCTTCGGGCAGGTCGTTCAAAAAGGTCTGAAATTTATCGAGATTGAAGGGGCGGTCGCCAGCAAAAGCTAGTGAGTTGAATCCTTCATTCTCCAAGTGATTGGAATGGTGATGGTGGTGATGCTCGTGGTGGTGATGCTCGAGCTCATGCCCGTGAACATCGTGCTCGTGATGGTGATGCTTGAGCTCAGCCCCGTGAGCATCGTGTTCGTGTTCGTGATGGTCGTGCTCGTGATGATGCTCACTCTCAACCGACTCCTCTTCCGGCAGAGTAGTGGAATCAAATAGGGACGTATCCAGCAATAGTCCCAGCGCCGCCTGACTATTGGTTGTTTTCAGAATGCGAGCGCCTTCTTTGATCGTGCGAATGCGCCGTTCTACTTTGACCACTTCTTCTGCATTGACCAAATCGGTTTTGTTAAGCAAAATCACGTCGCCATAAGTGATTTGACTCAGAGCCACGTCGCTGTCGAATAGATCGGGAGCAAAATTCGACGCATCTACCAATGTCACGATGGAATCCAGTCGCGTCAGATCCCGCAGGTCCGGACCTAAAAATGTCAGCGCCACCGGCAAAGGATCGGCCAATCCAGTCGTTTCAACGATTAAATAATCGATACCGTTTTCCGCCCGCTCTAACAGGTTCAGTACGCTCGTGGCAACATCGTCGCGAATGGTGCAACACATGCAGCCGTTATTCAGCTCCACCAAATCCTCTTCCGAAGAGACGATCAACTCCGAGTCAATGCCGATTTCGCCAAATTCATTCACCATGACAGCCGTCCGAAAACCAGACTGATTGGTCAGGATGTGATTGAGTAACGTCGTTTTCCCGCTGCCCAAAAATCCCGTAATGATGGTGACCGGCAAACCGCGCTGAGGCACTGCTACTGCGTTCACGCCCAATTGCTCCTCAGATTTGATGGTTGAATAACGCTATTCGCACCCATCACTGTAACCCACCGCTCTCGCCGCGCTCTCACCACCAGATCTCATCCCCACCCGACCAACTCGTCCCATTTTGATTATTGCAAAATATTAAGTTTTTGCCGTCATGCTGGCATTCCTCAGTAAGCTGGCCATTAACTACTGGTTTTGCTATCTTCCGAAACGTTTTCCGTAAACCACTACCATGTCTGAGCAGAAGTCGGCGGAATCCAAGCAAAAGGTGACACTTTATGTATCGCCTCAATTGCATCGCAGGCTGAAAATCTCCTCTGCCGCCCAGATGGAGTCTATGTCCGCCTTGACTGAGCGGGCCGTAAATTTTTACCTAGAGCATGCCGACCTCGTGGAAGGTGCTCATGGTACATCACATCAGGTACATCATTGCCCAGCCTGTGAGACTGCCTTCGTCTTGAGAGATGGTCGTCCCCAGTTGCTTCCTTCGGCAGGCATCTTGGACGACGCAAGCACAGCCGCTGGCGTCGCCCCCTTCTCTTCTGAAGAGTCGGACGATCGTCGGCGTGACGAACTAGTCACCTGTTAAGCTCGACCGTCTCATCATCCGTTCGTTCTAGTACCGTCCTTGGCGGGGTTAATGCCGTGCAGGAGCTTGAAGTCCTAGTCAAAGCTCAATACCCCCTGATTTGTCTGCTCACGCCGGAAGAGGCTCGGGCCGAGAAAGCAGTTGCAGCGATCGCCCGCCAGGAACCGCAGCGACGTTTGTTCGTATGGACAGTTACCCACGGCCTCGTTGAGTACGGTCAGCCCCGCACGCTGACCATGCACAATACGCAGTCGCCTCAGCCAGCTATTCAGTGGGTGATGGACCGCAAGGAACCGGGCATCTATATCTTTAAGGATCTGCACGACTTCCTTGATGCCACCGAAGTTAAGCGGTGGTTGCGGGACGCTGTAGCCAGTTTTCGCAGTCAATCTAAAACCATCATTCTCATGTCACCGGTGCTGAAAACGCCGGTAGAGCTGGAAAAAGACATGGCAGTGGTGGAATTTGCTTTACCCGATATGACCAGCTTGGAGAAGGTGCTGGATCGCCAGTTAGCAAAGATGACTCGCGCACCGCGCCTCTCTCCCGCCGTACGAGAAAAGTTGATTAAGGCAGCATTGGGACTGACGCTGGAAGAGGCCGAACGCGTCTACCGACGGGCAGTGGTCATTGCCGATCGATTGACTGAGAAAGAAGTCGAGACTGTCCTGTCTGAGAAGAAGCAGCTGATTCGGCGTAACGGCATTCTCGAATACATCGATGAAGACGAAACCATCGAATCGGTTGGCGGTTTATCCGAGCTCAAGCATTGGCTTATGCAACGCTCTGAAGCCTTTACCGAGCGGGCGCGAGCCTATGGATTACCTCAGCCCAAAGGCATGTTGATTCTGGGCGTTCCAGGCTGTGGAAAATCGTTAATTGCAAAGACCACAGCCCATCTGTGGGGCTTACCTCTACTAAGGCTAGACATGGGTCGCGTTTACGATGGCTCTACAGTCGGTAAATCTGAGGCCAATCTCCGCAGCGCTCTCAAAACAGCCGAGTCAATTTCTCCAGCCATTCTGTTCATCGACGAACTCGATAAAGCCTTTGCCGGTGCCGCTGGCTCGGCTGACTCCGACGGCGGCACCTCAAGCCGCATTTTTGGCTCCTTCTTGACCTGGATGCAAGAGAAGCGATCGCCAGTATTCGTGATGGCTACGGCTAATCGAGTCGAGCGCCTGCCCGGCGAATTTCTGCGCAAGGGCCGCTTTGATGAAATCTTTTTCGTCGACCTGCCTGCCTTAGACGAACGCATTGAAATTCTAAATATTCATGCCCGTAAGCGTCGCAAAGACACTTCGCGGCTCGACCTTGAAGAACTCGCTCGCACCTGTGATGGATTTTCTGGTGCTGAGATCGAACAAGTTTTGATTGCAGCCATGTACGAGGCATTTGCCCAGAATCGCGAGCCTACTCAGCTCGATATTCTAGCTGCGATCAAGTCCACTCAACCGCTATCCCGCACGATGATCGAGCAGGTAACGGCGTTGAGGCAATGGGCTCAGCAGCGGGCTCGGCCAGCAGCGGCAACTGTGGCCGAGTACCAGCGGCTTGAGTTCTAGGCTGCCAACCTTTCCGCAGGCTGGCAGCCAAATAGACCGCGAGGTTCACTCGCAGACAAAACGTTCCCCTCAAAGGAGTAGTCTCATGTCTCACTTTAGCACTTTACGTACGAAGATTGCTGATGCCGAAGTCCTGCAACAGTCCTTGCGAGACTTGGGTATGACAGTAAACGAAAATGCTGACGTACGCGGTTATAATGGCCAGCGCGTTCGGGCTGACATTGTCGCTCAGCTCGAAGGTGATTACGATTTGGGTTGGTCTCGCAATCCCGACGGTTCGTTCGACTTGATCGCCGATCTCTGGGGTGTTGCCAAAAAGCACAATCAGACCGAGTTGATCAATTCCATCAACCAAAAGTACGCTGTCAACAAGACCCTAACTGAAGTTAAGCGTCCTGGCCTGCAGCAAGCTAACGTCAAGCTTATGGTACATAAGTAAGCCCATTAGCAATACAATCTGTGGTGCGATTTTGGCGGGCCGATCGGCCCGCTTTTTGTCTGTGCAATCCAGCATTAATAGTGCGTTAGAACACCGGCTCAACCCATACCAATGCGGACAGCAATCGCTTCCGGTATAGGTAGCAGCACTAGTGCAGCAAACAACAATGCCAGCAGAGCATAAATGTCGCGCGGCGTGTCTACCTCGGTGATTTCGTTCCGAGGCGGTCGCTCGGGCGCGCGCACTATTGTAAAAATGACCAACGCCCAATATAGCGCCAAGATGTTGGCCAGCGAAGCAATGCCGAGTATGCCCAACGTGGCAAACGTGGTTCGGCGAGCCATTGCACGGCCATACACGGCCTGGACGATACGGCCGCCATCCAATTGGCCAGCCGGCAACAATCCCAACGCACTAATAAACAAACCCACCCAGCCTACCGCTACGAGCGGGTCAATCGCGATCGCCTCCTGCTGCATTTGGGCTCCTAAAATCGACCGTGCCAGACCACCTACCAACACGGAGTATTGGAATAAAGATGTGGGCAGTCCGATGTTGGCAACAGCAGGCTGACCCGACTGGAGCAACCCCAGCAATACTAGGACCAGCGAAAGTCCTGCACTCACCAGTGGTCCTGCGAGGGCGACGTCGAACAATGCCTTGCGATCTGGAAGTGGTGTTTCGTAACGAGACAGCCCTCCCAAGGTACCGATTCCCAAACTGGGAATCACAAATGGAGGGCTAACCCGCACATCGTAGCGGGCCGCCATCCAGCGCAACCCACCTTCGCGCCCGGCCAAAAGCGCCAGCACGCCAGCAACCAAAGGTAATGCTTCCGGCCAGCGCGTTGCATCTGATATCAAACTGAAGCCATTAAGATTGGCACCTAACTCCAGAAGAGTGAGGCAAGACGCCACGAGCATAGCCACAACTAGAGCCTTTTCGTTGGTAGACGTAGAAAGGTTGGCATTTCGCTCTGGCAGCACGATTGCAGCAGGCTTTTGCTCTAGATCCTCAATCAGAAACAGTTGATAGCGATCGCCCACCACCTGACGCAGTTTTTCAGACAGAGCCTCCAGAGCAGCAGCAGCATCTGCACGGAGATTACCCTTGAAGATTGCCCCTTCGCGAGTGGGTACAGTCTCCGTCAAAAAATAGGTATCGATACTAAAGATTGACTCAATGGCAGCAAGATCTGCCGCTGGGATGGTGGGCGGTTGCGCTGGAGCAGACAAGGGCTCGGCTCGTTCCTGCACTGCGGCTGACTCTGACGGATTAGCATCCGAAACAACTACAGACTCGGGCTCAAAAGCAGCGCGCGTAGCCTGACGCTGTCTTTCTCGACCAGCCGCCTGGCGAGCTTGGCGACCGACGATGATATAAAACGCGGTTGCCACTACCATCATCAACACGAATCCAGCAAAACCGATGTCGATACCGACTGTCGATAGACCGAAAACCATCCCCCACGGCAGCACGAACGCCAATCCTTGCAACCAATTCAAAATACCGACTCGTCCGCGAGCTCTGGCTCGCCTCCAACTCCAAACCAATAGCCCAATGGCAACCAACAATAGTAATGGAGTGAGATTGGGAGCAGCAGTATCCATCGCTAATCCGAACCAGTGCGAAAGTGTAGTCAGCTTACCAAACGCAAAGCGGCTCCATCACTGAAGCCGCCTGACAAACTTGCTCGACTTGGAGATCGAACTCAGCAATTAACCCGCCGCAGGTGCAGGATGATTTACGCGGGCTTTTTTACCTACCGGAATTTTTGCGGCCACGTCGCTCGCGATCGGCTTGAGGAGGAAGAGTTTCAAGAATTGGAGGCCGCAATCAGCGAAGAGCGGCAGCTTGCGCAATACTTTCAACCAATCTGGTGCATTCGAGGCCGCAATTGTATCTACCTTACGAAGATTGTCCACACAGCGATCGAGTCCGGCCACGAACTTGGGGTTCTCGACATCTAGAACGATTGGGAACACTTTGCCCGCGTCGCGATTGGTGTGTTCGAGCACTTGTAAATCGTAATCGCGCGGATTTAAACCCAACAATTCGTAAAACTCGGGCCGCATAGCCACGTCGTTCAAATACATGGTGCCAAACACGGACAGCAAGAAGAAGCGGCACCACAGTCGTGCCTGCCAGTCATTCAAAAACTGCGGCTGACTCTTGAGCATTAACGAGAAGAAATCACCGTGCCGACTCTCGTCCTGACACCAGTGCTCGAAGAAATTGAAAATTGGGTAGAGACTATGCTCTGGATGTGCTTCGAGATGGCGATAAATTTTGATGTAACGCCAGTAGCCAATCTTCTCTGACAAATACGTAGCGTAAAAGATAAACTTGGGAGCGAACTTGGTGTAGTTTTTATTCTTAGTTAGAAAGCTGAGATCGAGCGACAAACCGAAGTCTCCAATCGCTTTATTTAAGAATCCGGCATGACGAGCTTCATCGCGACTCATCAGTCCAAAACATTCTGCCAAGACGGGGCTGGAAGTCTTGAGACGCCGCGATAACTCTTTGTAAAGGAGAAACCCAGAGAACTCGGCAGTACAAGACCGCTCCAAAAATTCAATAAATAAACGCCGAGATTCGGGCTCGATCGCTTCCCAGTCTTCTGCACGAAACTCCTCGCCGCGCACGAAGTGATGACGATTATAGTCCGTGCGAAACTCCTCAAGCATTGCTTCAAAATCGTCGCTATACTCCGAGATATCGAACTGGCCCATTTGCTCGAAGTCGGTAGTGTAGAAGCGCGGTGTCAGAATAGTTTCGGTGGGAACGCGCTGCTCGGAGTTCGCCTGAGCTTGGGTAGAAGTAGCAACCATGGAGATCTCTGCGTGGAACGAACGGAAACCTGCAATCGCTAGATGCTGTACAGTACGTGGTGCTTGCGATTGAAAACCCAATTAAGCACCGGCGAGCTGAAAAACACCTGCAAAGCTAACTGCTCCTGCAGTCTATCAGCGCCTTCATCACTCGTGCAGGCACTCCCTATTAAGAAGTATTGAGCCATTGGAGCCAAAGCCTATCTCCAAGCTGCTCGTAGCATGGTGGCGTTCGGACGGAGCCTCGATGACGGATAAAGGCCGGTTGCTCCTATCCAAACCGCGAAATCCGTGTAAAGTAGTGGTAACAAATTGAGTAGCATTAGCCGTCATACTCCCTGTTCGCTTATGTTCCTGTTGCTCTAACTCTGAGCTACAATGGACAGCGAGAGCTGGCAGTCGGTCGCTCCCTTGAGGAATGGATCGGCCTAAAGATGGTTTAGGCGCTCTCAATCATGTGTGAGGAAAAGGAGAATCCGAATGTCTGTTAGCTACGGAAAGGCTTTACTTGCAGGGTCCACGCTGTTGGGCGCTGCTTTGTTCGTGTCTGGCGGCCAGGCCCAAGCTCAAGTCGCTCAGCCCCAGACTGTTGCTCAAGTTACCTCTGTTTCTCAGTTGTCTGACGTACAGCCCACTGACTGGGCTTTCCAGGCACTGCAATCTTTGGTCGAGCGTTACGGCTGTATTGCTGGTTATCCGGACGGTACGTTCCGCGGCAACCGCGCCATGACTCGTTATGAGTTTGCCGCCGGTATGAACGCTTGCTTGGATCGCATCAATGAATTAATTGCAGCTGGTTTGGCTGACAAGGTATCTAAAGAAGACCTGGCTACCGTTCAGCGTTTACAGGAAGAGTTCCAAGCTGAACTAGAAGCATTGCGCGGTCGCACCGACGCCCTTGAGGCTAAGACTGCTGAACTAGAAGCTCAGCAGTTCTCCACCACCACTAAGTTGAACGGTGAGTTGGTCACTGGTATCTTCGGTGCCTCTGACAACAACTGGATCGTTCCTTACCGCGTCCGCTTGAACTTCGACGCATCTATCCGCGGCAACGACCGCTTGCGCGTCCGCTTACAAGGTCGTGACGTTCAGGGCTTCACCGGCAACGGAGTGGATGGTGTCGACCCAGTTGGCTTTACTTTCGGAACGGGAGTCAACACCGACAACGAGATCCGTCTCGATGACATGTTCTACGAGTTCTCGGCATTCAACGATAAAGTTGATTTCCTCATTGGTTTCAGCGGCATCGTGGGTAGTGATAGCTTCAGCTTCGGTACTCCGTTTGACGCACTCTCTGACTTCTCCGATACTCCAGACATTAGTCAGGATATTGGCAATCCGTTCGGCGAAACTGGCAATGGTAATGATTTTGCCTTTGGTTTTAACTGGCAAGCAACTGACTTGATCAGCTTTGCCTACGGCTTCACGGCTTTCGATTCGACAAACCCCACCGTAGGTGGTGGTGTTTTCAATGGATCCTATGCCAACTCGATCGAGCTTGCTTTCACCCCGGTTGATACGCTGATTATCGCCCTGCAGTACACCAATTACCAATCCGGTAACGGCTTGGGTCCAGCTACCGATGGTGATGGAAATGCCTTTGGTGTTGGCGTCACTTGGGAAATTACGCCTCGAGTCATCTTCTCTGGTTGGTATGCAAGCTTTGATGGCGATACCGAGACAGGCGGCGTGACGACTGATATTGATGCTGATGACTACCTCATCGGTTTTGCATTCCCCGATCTCTTCCTCGAGGGTGCGAATGCTGGTATCAGCTTTGGTCAAGCACAAAGCTTCTCTGGCTTTGACGACACCACCGTGCTCGACATCTACTACAGCTTTCCTCTGACCGAGCGGATTACGCTGACTCCTGGCTTGTACATTGTTAGCGATCCCACCGGTCCTGGCTCTGACTCCATAACTGTCGGCGGTGTTCGTACCACCTTTAGCTTCTAGTAAGCTAGTTCACATTAGCTAAGGGAGGGCCTCTTCGGAGGCTCTCTTTTGGCATCTGTGCATAAATGGTTGGCACAATGTTGGGTAGCGCACGATCTCCTGAAATTTCTAGAAAGGCAGATCGTCAAGACTCCAATCTGCTGGCAGTTCCGCTACTTTGCGTATGGGTCGCTCGGGTTTGTCATTCGGTACGGGTTTGAGCTGAGAAGGCGATCGCCGCACGGGCTTAGATGTCACTCGTGACGGCAGATCTCTACCTCGACGTCGTTGAGAGGTTCTTTCTTCAACTGTGTCGGCGGCAATGACTTCGTAAAGTACGGCTCGTCTACCAGCGTCTTTGCTGCGGCGCAAAATTCGACCCAAACGCTGCACGTATTCTCGGGTCGAGCCCGTCCCGGAGAGCAGGATCGCGATTTTCACTTCCGGGACATCTACACCTTCATTAAGCACGTGCGATACGACTAGCGTTCGATAGGTGCCGTCGCGGAAACGAGTCAAGATATCGTGACGTTCTTTGACTGGAGTTTGATGCGTGATGGCCGGAATGAGGAACTGCTGCGAAATACGATAGACCGTCGCGTTGTCATTGGTAAAAATCAGAACGGATTCGGGATGATGGCGAACGAGCAGATCGCTCAAGACGCGTAGCTTACCTTCTGTACCTAGCGCAATCTGTTTGGCTTCTCGGTGGGCTAGCATAGCTTGCCGACCTTGCTGCGATCGCGCGCTCATCTGTACGAAGTGCTGCCAGCCTTGCAACGAGCCGAGGCGAATTTTAGAGTCTCGCAGAAATTCATTGCGCGTTTGGATGAGTGCAGCATAGCGATCGCGTTCGACCGGCGATAGTTCCACATCAATCGAGACAATTTCATAGTCTGCTAGTGCTTGGCCGGAGAGCTCGGCTGCGGATTTACGATAGACTTCGGGGCCGATCAGGTTTTCCAAGTCAGTATGGCGACCGTCTGCCCGCTCCGGCGTAGCAGTCAAGCCAAGGCGGTAGGGAGCGATCGCATATTCGGCAATGACGCGATTGAAGTCGCTAGGCAAATGATGGCATTCGTCAAATACGAGCAGGCCGTATTGGTTGCCCAATGTTTCTGCATGAATGGCCGCGCTGTCGTAGGTGGCGACCAAAATGGCAGAGCGATCGCGGGAGCCGCCGCCGAGCAACCCCACATCAGCTTTCGGGAAAGCCTCTAGCAAGCGCGCGTACCATTGATGCATCAAGTCCAGCGTCGGTACGCAAATCGCCGTGTGGCAATCTGCAGACTGTATGGCAAGCAGAGCCAGATAGGTTTTTCCCGCAGCGGTTGGCAAGACCACAACACCACGATGTTGGGAGGTTTGCCATGCTGTCAACGCTTCTTGCTGATGCGGATAGGGTTTGAGAGTGAATTGAGAGGTCAGTTCTAACTGTGAAAACTGTTTGGCGCGATCGACAAAGGCTCGGCCCTCTGACGTTAAGGTGCCGACCAGATCGGAGTAGTGAATGGCAGGAATGCGGAAACGTTCGACGCGATCGTCCCAAGTCGCATAGTCAATCCATGCCTTGCCGCGCGGGGGTGGGTGGAGAATCAGGGTGCCGCGATCGTAGGTCAGCGCGGACGGACGAGGCATAGACGAAAAATCAAGCGACCACGCTTCATTCTAAAAGGTCGAGTTCGTCAGTTTAGTCGTCGAGATCGCCGAACTTAGCCCGATAGCGATCGACTAGAGCTTCTGCTGCTCGCCTGGCTTCTGTTTCCCGCTGGCGTTGCAATTCCCCCTGTTGCCGAGCTTCTGCTTCTTGTTGACGTTGAAGTTCTGCCTGTTGCCGAGCTTCTGCTTCTTGTTGGCGTTGAAGTTCGGTTTGTTGGAGGGCAGCAGCCAGTTCTGCTGGAAGCAGTAACTTCTGCCCCGTATCTTCACGATAAAAGGTCAACAGCTCACCCTCAACCACGAGGCGCAGGTTCAGTGGTTTGCTGCGGTCTTCGGAAATGAGTTTGTAGGTTTCTTCACACAGACGGAATCCTCGCAATTTTTCTTCGATCCATTCTCCGCGAGGATCGAAGAGCCAATACTCAGATACTCCCAAGTTTTCATAGAGCGTTTTCTTTTCCTCAAAATCTTTCTGGCGAGTTCCCGCCGAGGTAACTTCAAATACGACTGCGGGTACTTCGCCTTCTTCCCAGGCCTTGAAGTTATCCCGACCGCCAGGTTTGACACCGAAGATAACCATAATGTCAGGGGCGACGCGCAATTTTGGAAATCCAGGGGCATAGTAAAGAAATTGATTGGCTAGAACGGTAGCCTGCCGCCCTTGGAGATATTGAGATAAGACTTCGAAGATAGCGAGGATTGCGTAGAAGTGGGCAAAGGTTTCAGCCACGGGTTCGCCGTCTCCGCTGGGATAGAAAATATCAGTTTGAGTGGGGGCGATCGCGACCATCATTATGCAGAAGCGCGGCAGCTTCATTGTAGCGATCGCTGGAGTTACACTGACTGAATCCGCGACTTGGTGCGAGCCAGAGTGAATTCATGCCGGATGTTGCCCTTGTAACCTGCTCCCACTTGCCCGAGCTGCCGGATGACGATGGATATTTGCAACGAGCTTTAGCCCGACGAGAGATAGATGCACAACCCATAATTTGGGATGACCTGGCTCAGGACTGGTCGCAGTTTCGGCTGAGCGTACTGCGTTCTCCCTGGGATTATTCGCTGCGATACTCCGAATTTTTAGCTTGGTTAGATCGGGTTAGCTCGAAGACGCACCTTTGGAATGGCGCGGACGTGGTGCGCTGGAACACGCATAAGCGATATCTCAAAGAGCTGAGAGATCGCGAAATTGCTACTGTACCGACTCACTGGCTAGCTGCGGGAACGCAGGTAAATTTACAGGGTCTGATGTGCGATCGCGGTTGGTCGGAAGTGGTCGTCAAACCCGCTGTCAGCGCCAACTCGCGCAAAACGGTGAGATGCGATCGCCCGGAGATTGGTCAAGCTCATCTCAATACGTTCCTGCCTCACCTCGACATGATGGTACAGCCCTATCTGCCAAGTATTGAGACGACGGGCGAGTTATCGCTCATCTTCATCGATAGCAAGTTCGCTCATGCCGTCCGCAAATGTCCCGCCATTGGCGATTACCGCATTCAAGAGGATTATGGAGGTCAGTTCCAATTTGTCGTGCCCACTGCGGCTGAATTGACTTTAGCAGAACGAACGCTGGCAAAAATTCCATTTACACTGCTGTACGCCCGCGTCGACCTAGTGCGAAGTTGGGACGACGAGCCGCTACTCATAGAATTGGAGCTGGTAGAGCCATCTCTGTATTTTGCTGCAGCACCAGGAACCGCCGAGATCTTGGCTGAAGTGATCGCGCGCCTTTTGGCCGCACGTTCGTAGAGAAAAGTGACAAGATCTAATTACCGTGCCAATCGAACTCTTCGGGAGCGTCGACAATTTCACCAAAGAGGTCGTAAGGTTCGGCCTGCGTAATGCGCACGGGGACGACACTGCTGAGTCGACCTTCTCCTCGCACGTAGACAACGCCATCCACTTCAGGAGCAAAACGCGGCGATCTCCCCACAAACACTCCCGTTCCGGGGTGCTCTTGTTCTAGCAATACAGGTACAACTTTGCCCACTTCAGCTCGATTGCGTTTGAAGGAAATCCCTTGTTGAAGAGTCATCAGGCGATCGCGGCGTTCGTCCATGACTTCCTGAGGTACACGATTACCCATCTCAAAAGCGGCAGTGCCTTCTTCTGCAGAAAAGGTAAACGCGCCGAGGTGATCGAACTGATGTCGTTCGACGAACTCCAATAAATGCTCGAAATGCACGTCCGTCTCTCCAGGGAACCCGACGATTACAGTCGTGCGCATGACGGCATTCGGTAGCGCTTGTCGCAAACGTTCGATGACGCGATCGTTGACCTGTCCCTGCCAAGGCCGATTCATTGCGCGCAGGATTTCAGGATGGCTGTGCTGCAACGGAAGGTCGAGATAGGGCAGCACGTTAGGAGTTTCGGCGATCGCCGCCACTACGGCACGAGTCAGTCCCGTGGGATAGGCATAGTGCATGCGAATCCAGGGGATATCAACTTTACCTAAAGCACGAATCAGCTCCGCTAACCGAGGCTTACCGTAGAGGTCGAGACCGTAGTTAGTGGTAATTTGCGAAATTAAAACCAGTTCCTGTACTCCCTCGGCTGCTAGATGACGTGCCTCGGTGACGATGGACTCAATCGAGCGCGATCGCTGATTGCCGCGCAGGTGCGGAATGATGCAAAAGGCACAGCGGTAGTCGCAACCTTCCGCCACACGGAGATAGGCGACGGCTTCGTGGGTGGTTCGGTAGCGAGGTAGCGTTTCGTCGGCAATATAGGTGAGATCGGCAGTAATGGCGTTAACGCGCTCGCCCCGCTCGACCCGCTCGATGACGCTGACGATGTTCTGATAATCCCCCGTGCCCACTAGCGCTACCGCTTCGGGCAATTCTTCCAATAGCTCGTCCTGAAAGTGTTGCGCCATACAGCCCGCAATCACCACTTTCACGCCCGATTCGGCCAAATTTACTAGCGTGCGCACCGACTCGGCCCGCGCTTCGGCAATAAAGCTACAGGTGTTGACAATGGCGTAATCGGCAGCCGTTTCGTCATCTTCCAGCTGATAGCCTGCTTCAGCTAATAAGCCCAACATGTGCTCGGTATCTACCCGATTTTTCTCGCATCCTAGGTGGGCGATCGCGATGCGGGGCTTAGACAACAAATTGGGAGGCGAAACGATCATGCAGGTTGACGGACAGCGTAGTAAGAAAACCTCTCAATCCTAGCGCGCGCGCACGCCTATCTGCCCGCCATCAACATCGAAGAGGGTGTCAAACCGGAAGAAGAAAGGCATGCCTAAAATTTGTTCGCCGTTAACCGGGTCGACAAACACGCGATCGAGCCCGGAGGTCGTACCTGTCGTAAACAAAAGGTCAAATACATTGGGCAGTAGCGAGCGAAACGTTCGGCCCGTTTCCACTGGATCGCCAGCAGCCGAAAATGTAGGGTCGAGAGAGCCGCTCGCTAAGAAAACATCCGAAGAACCACAATCGAGCAGAGTATTACTGATATCGCCATCAATGGCGGTGCCGCTAATGGTGTAAGCAGGCTCGAAGGCATCGTCATCCCAGAAGGGCGTTCCGTCTGCAAAGGTACCTCGCTGAGCGAGAGGTACGCGCGTAAACCCGGTCGTCGTTTGGTCGGTGAGACCCAATGTGAGCCGACCTTCCTGCGCATTAAATCCACCCGTTTCAATGACGTAGCCGGAATCTAAATTTCCAGCTAGGCGCGTAAACGGACTGAACAGATCGTCTACACTCGTGCGAAAGTTGATGGACGCGCCGGCAATGCCTTGAAACGGGCCGTTAGCACCAAATAAGTTCGAGCCCGGACAGTCAGGAATGCCTGCGGCACACTGCACGAGATCGACCAAGTGCACGAGTACGGGTTCTTCTGTCGCGATTGTGCTAAAGCTCGTGGGTGCTGTCGCCAGTTCTCCAACCAGCTCGGTTCCATCCCCAAACCTCACCGTTTCGTTGCGGCCCGTACGCACCAAGCCTGCTGTGCCCACCTCGGAAGCGAGCACTCGTAACCCACTCGACCCGGTATCAAGAAGCAGATTGGTTTCGTTTCCAGAAGCAATTGATGCAAATACGCTCAACAATTTGAGCTGCGAGCCACCTAAATTAAATGCCCGCACGGTCAGAGGTACAGCAACTGAGCCTGGGCCGACTGGAATGGGCTGCGATGGCGGCAGCGTGGGAGGAACTGTAACAACGGGATCGTTACTGCTACTGCAACTTGCGATACAAACCAGCACGAAGCATAAAAACACCGCACGTAGCGATCGCCACAGCCGAGTCAGCATTGCCGTATCTCCTCATATCCTTCGGTAGTGTAGCGTGCTCGCATCTATCTCACCTGCGTTTTGCCCGAGAAGGGAATCGTGCAGAACTCCTGGGTAGAGTTTGTAACTTTCCCCAACTCTTGGCTAGTGGCAGACGCGCAAATGTAGATTCCGTGCCGAGCATCTCGACGTGTTTAAACCGTATGGAAAGCTCTTGTCAACCACCATCAACACGTTCCTCAGTTCGAATCAAAGCTCAGCAATAACGCTTAAGCTGCCTAAAATAACGGGACTAAAACGTTCAGAGTGCTGTTCGGCACTGCAACACATAAGACGGTGCGACACTTTAATGCGCCCACAGCATAGACGACGGAGTTTGAATCAATTCAAAGGACTGCCAGCCGAGCGCCTCACGAGAACGCTAGTGTTCGCAGTGATATCGTAAAGTATGCCGAAATTATGAGGCTAATTGGGCGTGTTGGAATTGCTGGAGCGCCTCCAAACCCATATCGAAGCCTGGTTTCACCATCGCCAGTCGGAACGCCCTGAATCTTCCAGTCGAGATTTACCAGCCGAAGCCAAGCAGGCACTCATCGAGGCCATAGCCAATCTACCGCCGCACCCCGTCCATTGCGAAGCCTTAGCAGAGGCGATCTCGCGATCGCTGACCACACAGGGCGAGCCGTCCGAAGCGCGCAATGCTCTGGTGGTGTTGAGCAGTCCGGTCGAACCTTTTGGTCCCATTTTGCAAGCCGTTTTGAAACACCCTCCGTGGGCGCTCTATCCAGTCGCCGTGGTGGATACTGTTGCTGCGCGAGCTACACAGCCAGCCGCCGTGTTGGCCGAGCTACGTCAGAATATCGATACCTTGCCAGCGCCCGTCGCCACCCCCCAAGCAGAGGCCCAAACGGAAATTGCCAAGATTGCCGCGCTAGAGGATTGCGAGATCGACCCCATCGAGATTGCAGCCATCCCAGCCCTGTCAGAATGTTTCGTCCGTTGTATAGAAGGCATGAATGGCATTGAGTCAGTGTGGACGACACTGGCCCGCGATACATCAAGATTTTGGATTGTGGGTTGCAATCAGTGGGCTTGGAAATATCTGAAACGCACTACCCAGATCCATTCCTACTTCAGCAATACTCTCCAACTGCCCGCTCTCAAAGGTCCTGAACTGCAAGCGTGGTTGGCGCCAGTACAAGCGCAGCTGGAACAAATTTTGCCAGACATCACAATACCGGAATGGAGCGAGGAGAGCGATCGCCAGTTTTACGATGCTCTGGCTCATGCGGCAAATGGTTTAGCCATTGCAGCAGCACCTATATGGCTAGAGTCATTTCAGCTGGAAATTTTATCTAATGAATCGAACCACAATGATTCAGTTGAAAATCCGAGTTTTAAGATAAAACGCAATAAGCCTAGTCGACCTCGTTTGCCGGAGTTGGACAATAGCGATCGCTATTTACTGTATTCGGTATTGTTACACGGTGGAACGAATATAGAGCGATTATCTCAGGGATTGGGAGACTCGGTCAGTACTGTGGGTAGCCAAGTTCGGCAACTTTTGCGATCGCGGGTGCTAGTCCTGCGGGAGGACAATATTCGCATCAATCCGCCATTCTATCCAGGATTAAAATCCAGTTTGCACGGCCATAATTTCTTAGTTGATTAGCCGTTTTATGTTGATATGGCAATTGAACTTCTGATGATTGATATATTGGCTCAAGTAGGGGCAGACACCATACCTAGAAACTTGGCCTTAGATGAGATCACGGTTTGGAAGATCGTCAGGGCTGCGATTTGCATTGGCATTACATACGCTAGCATTACTGCTATTGGATCACTAGCTAATTGGTTGTCCGAGCGGGTAGCTCGTCGCTTTCGGCTCAGCATCAAGCAATCTATTCCCTTTTGGCGAAGTGCTATTTTAATTATTTCGTTTATTTATATCTTAGAACTATTTATAAATTTATCTTCGTCAAACCTATTAGCCTTGAGTGGAACTGTTGCTGTAGCCTTGGGTTTTGCGTTCAAGGACTATGCTAGTTCCGTCATTGCTGGCTTTGTCGGACTATTTGAGACCTCTTATCGCGTTGGCGATCGCATTCAAATTGGAGATTGCTATGGCGAAGTAATCAGCTATGGATTGCGCAGCATTCGTCTCCGCACGCCTGACGATAACGTAGTGACCATTCCTCACAACAAAGCTTGGACAGACGCAATTTCTAATGCAAATGACGGTGCGTTAGAAGCTCAGGTCGCTGCTGATTTTTATTTGGCTCACGATGTAGATATTCAGTTGGCTATGCGCATCTTATATTTAGCAGCCTTCACGAGTAAATTCACTCACCTCAAGCTTCCCATCGTCGTCGTCATGAATGAAAAGCCGTGGGGAACGCATTTTAAGTTGAGGTGCTATCCCATGGATGCGCGGAACGAGTTTATCTATAAGACCGATCTTATTGCCCGTGCCAAACAAGCCTTTGCTACTTATGGCATTCGTTATCCATCCCTACCGAGTGCAGCATCTTTACTGTCAGAAAAGTCGAATTAACGTATAGATAGATGAATTAGATAGATGAAAAGAGGTGTGCGGCAGTTGCAGCAGCTGTAATCCCAGATGCAGCTGTGTATCTCCAACCCGTCTAGAAGAGCTCTTTAGCTACATTGCCGATGTCTGCGAGCATGGAAATCGTAATGATGTGGTTGGGAACTGAGAAACAGGACGTACTTCAAGCAAAGTGCGAGTCCACGAACGCTTAAAGTCTGCCATCGGAGCTGCCATCGCCTGGATTAGAAGGCATGGACATGCTTCCTGCTTATCTTTAAACTCACGTTATCGTGGGATAGAGGGCTAGCTAGCAGTATTGTTACCCTCATCAAGATTGAGAAAATTGCGCGATCGCGCTACGAGAGTTCGACTATGCCACACACAATTGTGACCGACGTTTGCGAGGGCATTGCCGATTGCGCTGAAGCTTGTCCGGTTGCTTGTATTCACCCTGGCAACACCAGAAACGTCAAAGGTACAAATTATTTCTGGATTGATTTCGCCACCTGCATCGACTGCGGTATTTGCTTGCAAGTGTGTCCGGTGGGAGGCGCGATCCTGCCGGAAGAAAAACCGGGAATGCAGCGAGTGCCGCAGTAGCCTTTTGGCACTCGTAGCCTACTACTCATCATTTTCCATAACTGGACCGGGCGCACGATGGTGCTGAAGTTTTGCAAGTCTCGTACGTATCACGATCCGCTCCACGGATCGATTCGATTGGACGGAACTAATCCGGCGGAAGCGCTATTAATTCGACTGATCGATACGCCTGCATTTCAGCGGTTGCGCCGAATTCGGCAGCTCGACACGGCTTCATTGACGTTTCACGGAGCGGAGGGGTCGCGATTTACTCACTCGGTTGGGGTGCTACACGTGGCACGACGAGTGTTCGATCGCCTGGCGCAGCATCACGGCGAGCTAGCATCGTATCGCGCGCTCACCCTAGTGGCGGCTCTGCTGCACGATGTCGGGCACGGGCCGTTCAGCCACGCGGGCGAGCAGATGTTCGGCAGCCATCACGAACATTGGACGCGGCGCATTCTCCATGAAGACCCGCACGTACGCGACTTATTGCGGGATTACGATCCCGAATTGCCGACTCGCATCGATGCTGTTTATCGACACAAATCCGATATGCCGTTGGTGGAGCAGCTCATCTCCAGCCAACTCGATTGCGATCGCCTCGATTATTTGCTGCGAGACAGTCACTTCACTGGCGCGCAGTACGGACGGCTCGACCTCGAGCGCCTGATTGCCGTTATGGATTACGACCCAAACCGACGTGAGTTAATGATTTCGGCCCGCAAAGGATTAGGCGCTATCGAGCATTATTTGGTGGTGCGCTATTTCATGTACACCCAGGTGTATCAGCACTCAAAAAGTCTGGCGGCTCGGTTCGTATTGGCGAAGCTATTCGATCGCGCCCGCGAGTTGCTGGCAGTCGGTGACTTGGCAGTCGATCCGATTTTGACTGCCTGGCTACAGGGTCCAGTGGACGAACTACCACTGAAATTGTATTTGGCGGCAGACGACATCATGTTCCAGTATCCGATTCGATTCTGGAGCGAGCATCCAGATCCCATCTTGGCCGATTTGGCTCGCCGTTATCTGGATCGCGATCTCTTCAAAGCTCGCAACCTCGCCGCTCTAAATGTGACAAGTCGTCAAGCCCTGCAAGAGGCGATCGCCGACAAACTTCAGCAACTGCATCTCGCTCCTGAGTACTATTCAGGCGTCATTGCCGCTCACGCACGCGGTTACACACTCTATCACCAAGGCATTTCACTCCGCACCGAACGCGGCTGGCAGGAAATCGCCGAACTGTCCCCCCTCGTGCGCGAACTCACGAATTCTCAACCTCAAGCATGGTCGATCTTCCCGCGCGAAGTTGAAGATGTCATCAACCGCTTTTGGGAAGATTTGCAGACCGAGGAATAATGACAAACGTCGCCATCCTTTATCCTTATACTGAAATTGTGTTGATATTGTGAAATATATAACATTAGCGAGGGTACGCTCGCCTTAATCCCGTATCGCATGTTAGACAGATGTCTGGGCAAATCACGATAGGTCTCAAGAGGCTTTTCCAAAGGTGCAGCCAGCACTCCGCGCAAGATCGGATCGAGTTGGGCTTCACACTGGTGGAATTGCTCGTCGCTGTCGCGATCGCTAGCGTGTTGTCATCGGTGGCAGTTCCAACCTTTCTGCGATCGGTTCAACGTGCGCGCATTGCGGCAGTGGCAAAAGATTTAGATGGTTTTGCGGCCGGGGTGCAATCCTACGCCTTGCTCAACGGTGGCTACCCCCCCGATAACCACAATGACTATCCGCCTGGAACCGAAGGCTATCTCAACACAGCTGCATTTAATCTAGAAACGCCCATTGGCGGTCGCTACAACTGGGAAGGCCCCGATTTACCGAGCAATGATGGTGCTGGAATAGCTCTTTTCGCTTCGCCAGCTTCTGTCGACGTGTTGGAAGCGCTGGACGGCATGTTAGACGATGGTGACCTGGCTACAGGGAGATTTATTATGTCCACGAAGGGGCGCCCGACATTGATATTGGACGACTGCACAGCTTCCTACAGCCTTTGCTAAGCAATACCGACTTTGACCGTATTGATATGGGCGAGTACAAGCGTATCTAGCCGACACGAGTCAACTTCTACAATCAGCAAGCCTTGGTCTCTGTGCTACACAGCCAACGCTGGAGTGGCTTCCCAGCGGCCTAGCATGCTAGCCAGCGATTTTGCATCTTGCATGACGGAGCTGAAGCCTTCAAATGTGAGGGATTGGGGACCGTCGGATAAGGCCTTAGCAGGGTTGGGATGAACTTCAATGATGATCGCGTCCACATGGGTCGCAATCGCCGCTTGCGTCATCGCAGGCACCAAAGACGATTTGCCCGTGCCGTGACTGGGATCGATAACAACGGGTAAGTGGGTTAGAGAGTGCAGTACGGGGACGGCTGAGATATCCAATACGTTGCGAGTGTATTTACTATCGAACGTGCGGATGCCGCGCTCGCACAGCAAGACGTTGGGATTTCCAGCAGCGAGGATGTATTCGGCAGCCATCAACCATTCATTGATAGTGGCGGCAGGGCCGCGCTTGAGCATGACGGGCTTAGATTGCTGCCCCACCTGCTTCAGCAGCGTGTAGTTCTGCATGTTGCGCGCGCCGATTTGCAAGATGTCAGCCACGTCGGCAATGCGTTCGATATCAGCTGCATCCATCACTTCGGTGACGACGCCCAACCCAGATTCAGCCCGAGCCGTAGCCAAGAGATCGAGAGCGCTCTCGCCGTGACCTTGGAAAGCATAGGGAGACGTACGCGGCTTGTAGGCGCCACCGCGTAAGAATTGCGCCCCCTGAGAGCGAACGTGCTTCGCCGTCGCCACAATCATCTCCTCGCTCTCCACCGAACACGGCCCAGCCATGACGACGAGAGAGCGATCGCGCCCGAATTCGACGACGCCGTTGGGAGTGTCGACTGAAATAGTCGTATATTCGCCGTTGCGGAATTCCAAACTAGCGCGCTTGAAAGGCTTTTCCACCCGTAACACCTGTTCGATAAACGGGCTGAGCTCGGTAATACGAGCCTCGTCCAAGCTAGCTGTATCGCCAACCAAACCGATGACGACCTTATGCTTGCCAACAATCTTTTCTGGAGTCAGGTTCCAGCCGATGAATTCTTGCGTGAGTTGCTCGATCGCTTCAGCGGGAGTGCCGCTTTTCATCACGACAATCATGGCTCAATCATCCCCTTTAGATATAGACGCTCGTTGTTCGCGTGCGCGATCGCGCCATTGTTCTCTGAGATTGGCGAAGTTAAATCGAAATTCTCGCAAGCCCAGCAGTGACCCATCTGTTTCGGGCTCCCAAGAGGCAGATAAGACACCGTAGCTAATACCGACAAAACTAATGCCGAATAGCCCTAAAGATTCAAGCACCGTAACCCAATTGGGAAACACGAGAATGTGGTTGATTAGCAGATAGTAATTAATAAAAAAAGTGCTGAGCCCAAGTACAGACGGTACGCCTGCCAACACTGCCACACGTCGCACCATGCGGCTACTCACCTCCGGCGGAATGTAATTAGACGGAGATGATTCTTGAGTGGATTTGGCTGGTGAGGCTGTTCTTTTACTGGAAACTTTAGCTCGCTTGACCTTTGCCTTCTTGCCAGATTGGCTGGACACTTCAAAGGGATAGGATTTTTTCGACTTTTGAGAATTCTGCCTCGCCATCGCGCTCTTCCGTCCGCATCCGCTGAATATTGACTCAGGTGAGTACTAGCTCAATCGTACCAAGCGAGACCGACTCCGCTGCCAAAGACCCTACTTTTTGACGCGGATATTGAGGCGTTCGGCCAAAGCATAGTAACGCTCAGACGATTCTGCCAGGATGTAGCCCATTAAGCGCTTGCGCTTGCCGATCATGGCGAGTAAGCCGCGACGGGAGGCATAGTCCTTCGGGTTTTTTTGCAGGTGTTCGCTTAGACGATTGATCCGCTCGGTCAGCATCGCCACTTGCACGTCCGGCGATCCGGTATCGGTTTCGTGAACTTGATACGCCGAAATTAATTCCTGCTTGCGCTCTTGCAACAATGCCATGACAGAGAGATGAAATGATTTTTGTGCCTGACAATGCTAGCACTCTCTTGTAGGCAGCCGCTATGGCTGCTGTTCGATCGCCTCTTTAGTTGCCTCGGGCTGAATGTGGAAAGGTTTTCAAGCAGTGCTCGACCTGCTGTCGAAGTTCGGCTACATCACCATTGTTATTAATGATTACGTCTGCCAGGTCGATCTTGCGTTGCAGAGGCCACTGGCTAGCTATGCGAGCAGCAATCTGGTCATCTGAGGAGCGATCGCGCTGACGCAGCCGTTCTATTTGGCGTTCGGGCGAACAAGCAACAACCCACACTTCAGTCACCAAGTCGGTCATTCCAGCTTCGAACAAGAGGGGCACGACCAGTGCGATTGTGGCTGTATCCCCTCGATCGCGGACAAATGCCTCTAAGCGAACTCGCACGTAGGGATGAATCTGCTGTTCCAACCATTCCCGCTCGTCAGGTCGGGCAAAGACAATATCGCCGAGTTGGCGGCGATCGAGCTCACCAGAAGCGGTAAAGACGACGGGACCAAAGCGATCGTGAATCTGCTGCAGAACCGGCGAACCTGGAGCGACAGCCTCACGGGCGAGCCGATCGGCATCTGCAATCTCGACCCCAAACGTTCGCAATATTTCTGCCACTGTCGATTTTCCCGTGCCGATACCGCCCGTCAATCCGATGACGCGGCGAGAGCGGGTAGGTTCGCTGGAAGTCATTAAAGACTTTCAACCCCCAATGGCTGACGGTTGGGAATGCCAGGTAAGCGAGGGTACTCGGCAGGAGTAGGGGCGTGCTTCTCCAGAACGATGCCGTGCCGAATGCTTTGGGACAGGGGGGTAGAAAACGCGGCGACAGCAGCAATGGTGCCACCTAATCGAGCGGCGGCTCGTTCGAGCTCGCGAGTTTCGGATTCAGTCCACTGGCCTCGATACATGACGACCCGTCCGCCAACTTTAACCAACGGCAGAGCGTATTCCGCACAGACCACAGCAGGCCCGATTGCTCTCAAGGTAGCCAGGTCGTACCCCTCTCGCTCGTCTGCCTGTTGCCCGACAGCTTCCGAACGCGCGGCAACAGCTCGAACATTCACTAAAGCCAAGGCTTCAATGGCAGAGGCTACAAACGCGATCTTCTTGCGGGTGGAGTCGAGCAGCGTTACGGACCAGTGGGGGCAAGCGATCGCCGTTGGTAAGCCTGGGAACCCCGCTCCCGTCCCGATGTCGATGACGCGCTTCTCTGTTCGGGTGAGTTCGTCTAAAGATCCGAGACAAACTAGACCGCGCAGAGAGTCCCACAAGTGTTTTTCCCAGAAAGCCTCTGGGGTGGTAATGCGGGTCAGATTTTGGCTGCAATTACCCACCAACAGCTTTTGATAAAGCGCCAAGAAACACCGCACCTGCAAATCATTCGGCTGCCAGCCCAAGCTAGTCTGCCAATCCACTTGCGCCAGCCACACTGCTTCGGCTTCAACCTGCTCCCGCAACCGCTCGCGAACGCCATCTGGCAAACGATTGAATTCAGCTAAATATGCGATGGAGATGACCTGAGGCTGAGTCATATACAGAATTCTGACAAAAAATTGCTTCTCACAAGTGATTGCTAAGGAGCGTGCCAGTTGGTCGCAGCAAAACTATCCATCCGGGCCGAGACACCAGCAATGGTCTGCTCGACAATAACGAGGTCACGACTGAGTTCAAACACGGGCTGCCCGAGCGCGCGGCTCAGTAAGGCAAGCTCAGGGCCAACCCTCGCGGCCTCCCATTGGTAGTCGAGATGAGTTTCCAGCTCTGACAACACTGATTCGAGCGTGGCAATACTGTCTTCTAACTGATGCAGTAACTGCGCCAAATGTTGGCGAGAATGATTGACGCGATCGACATAATCGACCCACTCACCCGAGTCTGTCACCCACTGAACCCGATCGCTAAAGTCGCGCGCCAAATGGAGCGCTTCCACCTCTTCCAGCATCAGATCGTCACAGAGAGTGTCGAACTGCGAAAATCTCTGCCGCGCGCGGTCGAGCTGACCGTAATAAGGTACTAAAGCTAGCTGTACTTCGTGGAGATAATCGCCCCACAGCTGTGACATTTCCGCTGTCCACCAAGTGCGAAATGTCAGCCAGTAATGGCCGCCAGTGACGCACAAGCTGAGCCCGACGCCCGCCATCACTTGTGGTATTTGCCGACTGAGGAGAGGAGCCACAGCTTCACCCCAAAGCGCCACACTCAACCAAATCACCGCCGCGATCGCGACGTGGGGACCGCTGATCGACTGATAGATAAAGGGCCACCACTGGCCCAAATCTCGCCAGCGATCGCGGGACACGGTTAGTAGATAGGTGCCCAACATGTAGAGAGCGACGCCGGCTAGGGTAACCGACAGAGCCGATACTGGAGCAGGCAACGCTAACAGCCCGAGCAAGTAAAACGGCCATAGGTAGACGGCGAGCAAGCAAACCAGAAACGTCCAGCGTCGCTGCTGCTGCAACTCCACAGTTGCCTGCTGGCGACGACGCTCGACATATAGCTCAAAAGATTCTGCTAGCAGAGACACGACGACAGACGATGCGGACTCGTGAATCTAGCGTACCCCGTCGCTCCCAGCAATGTATCTAGAGCGACGGGGGCAGACACGTGAGGAGATTGTCTACTCACCCTGGAGGTGCGCTTCCAGAAACCACAGGTCTTTATCAATCTGACGGGAGATCTCCGTAAACAAGTCAGCGGTATCAGCATCGTCCAACGCTTCGGCCTGCGAGATTGCCGCCCGCACTTGATTGGCATAGCGGCCGTAGCGTTCGGCCAAAGCTACCACGTGCTGGCGACCCGAGACAGCCTCCAAATCATATTCGGGCAAGCTGGATTCCCGAGCCACAATGCGGACCGTGCCTCGCGCGACACCGCCCAAGGCCGTAGCCCGCTCGGCCAGCATGTCAACGTATCCTTCCAAGGTCGTGGCAAAGGTATCGAACATTTCGTGAAGAGCAATAAACTGCATGCCTTTCACATTCCAGTGGGCTTGTTTGACCTGAGTTTTAAGATCTAAAACGCTCGCGAGATGCTGGTTGAGGAGGTTCACCAATTCTGCGCGCTGGTCTGTAGAAATATCGACTGTCGTGGCGTACAGCTTAGTTCGTTCTGCCGTGATGGTCATGTCAGTGCCTCCGGAGTTAATGTCCTCATTCTTTGTTATAGGCCTGGAGCCAGCCACGCGAACTGCCGAACTCAGCACGCAGTTTTCGACTGGATCGACTAAAATGAAGTCATTATGACTTTGTTTTAGTGCGATTTCGCCGCCAGGCCTGCGGTTACGATGATGATTGCACGTCAAATGAGGTGAATGTTGACTGATGGCGGACAGAAAACTGGAAGATCGATTCGCCGACAACGTCTCTCGCTATCCGTTCTATTTCGTTACGGTACTGTTGGGTGGTGCTTGGGCGCTCGCAAAACCTTGGTTCGAACTGTATGCCAAAAATCGGACGTCGGCGATCGCGGCACTGCTCGGTCTGACGATACTGACGGTTTTTGTTGCTCTGACGCTGCAAGCTATGATGACTGGGCCATCGGCAGCCATCTAGGTCCGACTAGCACGGTTGCAATTATCAAAGATTGAGAGATCGTCTTTGAGGCGCAGAGAAAGATCGACGGTGACCCTGAGAAGATAAGACATACCTGAGGGAAGATATGGCTAATGATCGAAGGGTAGCGCGGGTGGCAAAGGCGATCGAGCGCGAGATCAGCCAGCTGCTCATGAAGGGGCTCAAGGACGAGCGCGTTGGCATTGGCATGATTAGCGTGACGGGTGTGGAGGTTTCCGGCGACCTGCAACACGCCAAGGTGTTTGTCAGCGTATATGCCACAGAAGAAGCGCGACAGCAGGTAATGGACGGCTTAGAAGCTTCCGTTTGGCTAGTGCGCAAAGAAATTGGCCAGCGAGTACGTCTGCGCCGAACACCAGAAATTTCCTTTCATCTGGATCGCTCTATCGAGCGTGGCAATCGCGTTCTGTCTATTCTGAACCAGCTACAAGCCGATCGCGAAGCGCAGAATGCTCTGGTAAATAACGCTGGAGAAGACAGGATGACCACAGAGTCAGACCTTACAGCCGCTAGTTACGACGAAAGCTAATGTTAGGAGCATGCAGATTTTTTATCGGTAGGTGAAAAGTTTGCAGATCCGGATGTATTCGCGTCGATCGTCAAGTACGTTGGGCATGTCAGTTTTGAGCTTGGAGTTTGAGTGCGCCACGTCCGATGAAATGCGAACAACTATGAGAGTGCCAGTCTAGCGATCGCTGCTTCATCCGCAAAAGCACAGGTTTGTTTCAGATTTAGCTCGTCGCTGTTTGCAAAGTTCTTTTGATAGGATGGTGAGAGGGTCTCCGTAAAGCTCAGATGAACCTGCGTCAAGCTCTAGAACAGCTCGAACGCGCTCCGCGCGATTCCACATCGCCTTTACAAGCACTGAAGCAATTGCACGAGGTGGTTACTGCTGCGTTGCAATGTCACTTACAAGGCGAGAGCAGTCTGGCTCAGCAGCATTTAAATGCTGCCCTGCCCCAGTGGGTACGAGCAACGCAGGCCTTAAGTGGCGAAATATACCAATCTGAAGACGCCGAGACGGCTTCACTCATTGACGTTGCCCAGTGCGATCGCAAAACTATTCACATTAATCGTAACCGCGCTGAAGTACGCGTGAATGACGAACTGCGCGGTAGCTGGAGCATCTGGACCATTGCTGACTTGAAGGAAGTTTGTCGCTTGGCAGAAGAGTTTGATTGCGGTCTAGTGTACTCCAGCATTAGCGCTTTTGCTGCTCAACCCAAATGTCAGTTCCCGCCCAGTGCATGAGTATGTTTGATGTTGGGGCAATCGTACAGGTCATTGCGGTGCCTCCGTTTTTGAAAACTGCCGACACGATGCCCATGCTGCGGCCAGCAGAGTCGATCCGGGTTGGCGAGCAAGGGCGTATCGTCGACCGACGGCCCATCAATACCTACGGCGTTCGATTTGCCAGCGGCACATTTTTGCTAGATGGCAAATACCTAGCTTTAGCTGACGATACCTGACCCGCCCTCAGCAGGATGCTAGAGCGCGAGAGATTCTACTTGAGTTTCTAGCAACACGGCTAAATCCTTGAGGAAAGCGGCGGCATCTGCCCCGTAGATGACGCGGTGATCGCAGGTAATGTTGACCTGCATTTGCGGTTTCACGGCAATCGCACCATCTGCTGTGGCTACAACTGTAGGTCGAGATGCTCCAATAGCCAAAATACTGCCTTGGTTGGGGGGCAAAATCGCATCAAAGCGATCGACCCCAAACATGCCCAAATTGGACAACGTGAACGTACCCGAACTGTATTCTTCGGGTTGCAACTGTTTACTCCGCGATCTAGCCACCAGATCTTTCCAGCGCCGCGACAGCTCGTAAATATCAATGTGGTTGGCGTTTTGGAGGACAGGCGTAATCAACCCGCCTCCGTCCATAGCCACAGCGATCGCGACATTAATCTCGGCTTTGTAAGCCGTGCCCGCGTCAGTGTAGCTCGCGTTGAGGATGGGATGCTGTTCCAGGACAACTGCTACAGCTTTGGCCAGCAGGGCTGTCATCGTCACCCCTTTAGGTTTGAGGCGGCGGTAGAACGCATCCAGCTTATCGGTGGTGATGACATAGCCGACGTGGAAGGTGGGCATGCTGAGGCTGGCGCTCATATTGCGCACGACAGCCTGTTGCAATGTATTAAACGGAGCAACTTCGCCCAATGAAACCGGTGGGGGTGTCGCCGCTCCTGCAAGGGCAGCAGGGGTAGCAGCAGAACTAGCGGCTAACTGCGCTGGCAGCCGTTCGACATCAGCGGCCACGATGCGGCCGTTTGGACCACTCCCGACAACCTTGGTTAAATCAACTCCGCGCTGAGCGGCTAGGCGCTTAGCGCGTGGGGAAGCAGCAATACGACCGCCTGTCGAAGGAGGAGCGATTGCCGGAGTCGCTGGGGCTGACTTGCCATTACGAACAACTGGAGGACTCGCAGCCGATTGTGCAGTAGGCTTAGCTGCTGCTGGGGCAGAAGACTTAGCCGCTGGAGCTGCTTTGGCAAGCGCTGCGGCTCTAGCCTTAGCCTCTTCAACTTCTGCCTCAGTTTCGGCAATAAGCGCAACCGGAGCGCCGACGCTAGCGGCCTCACCAGCAGGAACGACCAAGGCTGCCACAATCCCGGCGTGAAAAGACTCGACATCCATATCCGCTTTGTCGGACTCCACCACCAGCAAGTTCTCTCCCTTCTGGACGCGATCGCCGGGATTTTTCAACCAAGAAACGATCTTGCCCGATTCCATCGTGGAACTCAGAGCCGGCATGGAGATTTCGCGAATCATTCCAGAAGGAGTCCTCTTACAGCACGCTTGATAGGCACGTAAGATTCTACCCTACTGACTGTCGTGGCTACGGTGGCGCACCTCCCCCCTTGCCGGTTTTGTCCGGACATGCAGGGGGATGCGATTCCTCGACAACCTCACCTATCTGAGTAAAAATGAAGAAGGTATAAGATTTATGAGTGTCTTGAGTCTAGCTAGTTGCATTGCTGCTCTGGTAAGCGCTACGAGATAGCAAGTGATTTATCTCTCAAGGTATTTCAGTTGAGGTGTGGTTGCTCGGCCACGGCTGGGTATTAGTATTGCCTCTCGGCTACTACCAGGGCGATAGGCATTCATGAGGATAGGTTCCCTCGCGATAGTCCTAGTGCTAGAATCGGTTGCCCGAGCTTGAGAACTTGAGTCCGAATGTGGCTTTCTCCTAAACGCTAGATGCAGAACGCGATGGGTTTGGCCGACTTAGAAATTGACGTGTTGTTGCGAGCTCGAGTTTCTAATCTCGCTACGTCAGTTACCCTGGCGCGACCGAGTAAAACCTGCATGTTGGGTAGGCTGAATGTCTGGCAAATACAAGTTTGAGGTTCTGCATTACCGAGGTTGGCTTGGGGGTACGAGGGGTTCGTATCAGTGCTGAATGGGATGTTTGCGGCTTGGCTGAGGGTGATTTCCTCGGCGGATGTCGTGGCGTGTGAGTTGTTGATGTTTGCTAGGAGTCTTCCAGGAGTTTTACATGTCTGTGCGCGTCTACGTAGGGAATCTGTCGGAGGAAATGACCTCACCGACTTTGCAAGAGCTATTTGGGGTAGTTGGAGAAGGCGTATCGGCCAAGGTCGTTACCGATCCGAAGACGAACAAGTGTCGTGGTTTTGGGTTCGTGACGGTAGCTACTGACGAGCTCGCTCAGCAATGTATTGAGAAATTCAACGGTTCTGACCTCGAAGGCTCGACGTTGAAGGTAGAAGTTGCGAAGTCAAAGGTCAAAGAAAAGGAAGGCGGAGCGCAGTCCTCAGCAGCAAAGGTTAGCGGCAAAGGTGGGAAGCGTCGCGGCGGTCGCAGTGGTGGCGTAGCAGCTTCTTCTGGTGGCAGCACCGGACCCGATCCGCGCTGGGCCAGCCAGTTGCAGCGCATTAAGGAACAACTGCAATCGGCCAAAGTCTAGCTCGCTGCGAGTGACAAGCGGTGAAATGTCTTACGGTTATCGCACGCGTACCTGAGCTTTCAGCCAGATTGCCCCACAATAGCGGTAGCCGAGATAGCGAATTTCAACAGGCTCTCCAGTAGCAATATCAGCGTCACTTAAAAGTTCGTGTTGCGTGGGGTCAAAGGCTGCGGTTTCACCAACGCAGCCCAATGGTTCGACGTTCCATGCCTCCAGGAGTCGTTCGAGCGGCAATAGCAGAGGCAAAACTTGACGAGCGGAGAGTTCGCGATGCTCGGCAGCGTATCTGGCGGTTGGGTACTGTCGTAAAAGGGGTTCGAGACAGTCAAGCGCGCTACGTTGCCAAACTGAGATATCCTCAACTGAAATATCCTTAGTTGGGCTGTGCTCGGTTTCAGAAGCCTCAGCAGGGTCGATCGCTTCAGTTGCTGATAAATATTCGAGGGGAGAAACGCCGAGTGCGCTACAGGCGGATATGAGATCTTTGACAGTGAGGCGCTCCAGACGGGCTTGACGAAATAGGTCCAGCCGATAGCGAGATAACGCTGCCGCGCGCGCGAAGGCCGCCCAACTCGTGTATCCGGCGCGATCTCGCCATGCTTGTAGGAGACGATCGCGAGATTGAGTGGAATGGGTGTCTGGCACGGGCAAGCGAAATGAAAGGTTACGAGTACGGCCGGATTGAGAGCCGGTTAGCTTTTGGATAGTAGCAAGAAGTCAGCAAGCGCGATCGCGCCAGGGCTGATTGTCATCTGCGGCCCCACAGCTTCTGGCAAATCATCTCTAGCTTTGCAGCTGGCTCGTCAGTTCAGACTGCCTTTGATCGGAGCCGATTCGCGCCAAATTTATCGAGAGTTTGACATCGGGACGGCGAAACCGACCGTTGCCGAGCGCTCCCAATGGCCTCATCAACTGGTCGATATTGCCGACCCCGCCGACACGGTGACCGTGGCGCAATATCAACAATGGGCTAACGATGCGATTTCAGCAGCCCACCAGCAACACTGTACGCCTCTCCTTGTTGGCGGTACGGGACTCTACATCCAAGCGCTGACCAGCGGGCTGGCAATTCCTCCCGTGCCGCCGCACCCAGAATTGCGCCGACAGCTAACCCACTTAACGCAACCGATCTGCCACGCTATGCTACGGCAAGTCGATCCGTCAGGTGCCGCAAACATTCATCCCCATGACAGCGTCCGGACGTTGCGATCGCTGGAAGTGTATTACGCAACAGGGCAGCCCCGATCGAGCCTGCAACGTCATCAACCGCCCCCCTACCCGCTTTCGATCTTGGGACTGCAATGCCAGGATATGGATAGGCTGGAACGACGCATCCGCGCGCGTACCGAAGCCATGTTGGCCGTGGGATGGATTGAAGAAGTCAAGCAACTGCAGCAGCGCTACGGCACGGACTTACCTCTGTTAAAAACTCTAGGCTATGCCGAACTGGGCGATTACCTGCAAGGGAGCTGGACGCTGGACCAAACTCGCGATCGCATTGTCCGTCACACGCGTCAATTCGCCAAACGACAAATGACTTGGTTCCGCCGTACTCCAGGCATTCGTTGGTTTGACTGCGAAGCCCCCGACCTGTACGAGCAGGTCATACCTATCGTCCGAGCTTTTCTGGCGGGCCAACGCACTTAAGGCCGATTCGTGCCGTCGATACCTCGCGGGATGTCGGCCCAGTTAAAATCGTCAATGCGCAAACGCAGGCTGCCGGTGCGTTGGACGGGGTTATAACGTAAGGTAACGCCGTAAGTACGACGGTCATAGCCGAGAGTGTAGATACTGTCCAACCGACGGCGCGTTTCCAAGTCGATGGTGGTTTCTACCCCAAAACGAATGGGACCGTAGACCTGCTGCAGCAATCCAACGCGGAGGCGCTCGCGGCTGGTGATGCGATCGAAGAAAAAGGGCGAAGCTCCGTTGAGTACGCCATTAGAATAGGTGACGTTCAATCCCGTGTAATCAAAGCTATTGTCGATAAATTCACCGAACACAGTTTCAATCCCGACGCTACCGGCAATAAAGGACTGAGATTTGCCGTCCGTATAGATCGATTCACTGCCCGAAATACCGGTGTTAAGCCAGATTCCCTGTTGGATAGGGGCGGCACTGAAGCGCAAACGCAGTGGGTCGGGGTTTGAGGGAAGTTCCCACAGTGGAAAGGACTTGGTCAGTGCGGCTCCCAAGCGAAAACGAGTCAGTTGAAGGCGATCGCTCGATTCAGCCAATTCTTCGGTAATGACGGGCGAAATATCACGCTCTCCCGCTGCGTCGATGTAGTCAATCGACGTCGTGTAGCTCGCTTGAATACCAGATGCCCCCAAAGTGTAGACGGGAGAAGCATAGCTGGTCCCGAGCTGATGCTGCACGGTTTGCGTGCCGATGATGTCCGCCCCAAATCGCTGGCGATAGCCGTAGCGAAAGCCAACAGTCCCCCCTTCTGCCGTGGGAATGCGATGGGCGAGGACAGCTCGAAAACGGCGATCGAACTGATCGAGAACGAGTCCGTTCAACTCAGTAAACAAGCTAGTCACTTGGCGATTGGCGTGGCGAACTTGCAAGGCCGTGTTGAATCCAAATCCACCTAAAAAGCCATCAGGATTACCGACAATCTGCTGTGGAAATACTTTAGGTGAAAGTACAAAACTGGCGTTGGGATCATCCAGAAGCTCGAGGTTGTAAAGCAAAACTAGACCGCCATCTTCATCCTCAAAATCGATACTGAATGGAGGTTGACGGTTGAAGCTGTCGAGGCGGATTTGACGGGCAGGCAAAGGCAGAAAAAAGACGCGATCGAACGCCAGCTGATTACCCGTCGGATAAATGACGGTCGTACCGTCTGGAAACATGGTGACGGTGACAGTATCGGATTGTAGTTCCAGCTCGGGTGGGTCGAAGGGATCGTTGGTAATGCGAACGTTCGTACCCGTCCAAGTGTTGCTATTAAATGCGATCTCGTCAGCAGTAAATCGTAAAAACCGGACGGTTTCTTGCGGTCGGGTAAACGCGATAGTGGGCGATCGCGTCAGCGGGTCGTTGGGTAAAGGCTGACGCGTCGTGTCCTGCGGCAGCGAGTCGAGATTGAGTTCGCCGCTGGCGTTGAAAAACGTGCCGGTTTCCTCGCCGAGGTCATACTCTAGGCGATCGCCCTGTACTTTTTGTTCGCCCACTTCCAGCTGCACGTCACCATCAGCCGTCGCCACCCGCGTATCGAGATCGACCTCTACAACATCGGCTCGCAGCAAGGCGCGCTCGAACCTCAGTTCCACATTGCCGCGCGCGCGAAATAGGCCTTCATCGCGATCAAAGGTTTGGGTGTCGGAGCGCAACTGCAAGACGTTTTCAGCTCCTGGGAGCACTTCATCCACAGCAACGGGAGTCTCAAGCGCGTCGGCCCCGTCGTTCGGAGGGCTAGTGTCGGATTCGGCTTCGCCGATCGGTACTTCGAGTTCGGTAGCTTCGGTAACGGGAACTAATTCTCGAGCCGGAGTAGGGGTCTTTAATTCTCGTACATCTGAGCCTAAATCCCCTGCCCCAAACTCCGTTTGAGCTATCAGTGGAGTTGCAGACACGGGGGCGACTCCCGCGATCGCTGCTATGCAGAACGCGAATAGACGCATCACTTCAACCGTCCCCAGTCGTGGCGACTCATCACACCAACGTTGTAGGCTCCTCACTACTCGTCTGACAACGAGCTACCAGCCAGCATACCGTTTGGCTTGCGCGTGTTGCTACTGCATTCCGAAGAGGTGCCAAGCAGCGCTTATTCTTCGACCGTCACCAGCGATTCTACTAGCCATCGTTCCAGGTGTGGGCGCGGATGGGCAATCGCCTTCATGCCGCGCAAAGCTCTCAATTTTGCTCCCGGACAGATCCATGCAGGTGCGGGTGCAGCAATGTCATCCAGCAGTATTTCTACACTGCGCCGCTGACGAGGCCAATGAAAGGTAGTGGTTTGGCGTTGCGGTACGGGGAATCCGTTAGCATCCGGCAGCAGATGACGACCCGTAAACAGAACGCCTCCGTGCTTCTCAAGGTAGAAGCAGCTCGATCCGGGTGAATGACCTGGAGTCCAAATCGCACGCAGGTCGGGAGCGAGCTGGAGACTTCGATGGAATGTCGTGAGTTGGAGGTGGGGCAGTAGATAGGCTTCCTGTTCCTGAATGATAATTTCGCAGTTAAAGTCGCGCGCGATCGCCGCGACTGTTCCTGTTTTTGAAGCCGGAACGCCAATTGCAGTGCGATGGGTGAGGAAGAGCCAACGTACGCCTCCCAATTCGTGCAGGAGATCGCGCATGTCATCCGAATAGGCTGGACAGTCGATCAAAACATTTTCGGGCGAAGCTTCATGCGATCGCGTTACTAAATACGCCGTCCCACCCGCTGCCTCCCGATTGGGTCGTGAAGCGAATATCTGAGGCAGTTCGGGAATAGCAGTCAAAGTCATGGAGGGGACAGCGATCGCATCGCACTCGGGAATACTCACATTTATTAGACCCTAAGCCATAGGCTACGCTGACGCGGCAGGTACTTTTTTGACGACTTCGACCGCGCGACCGAAATCTATTCCTCATCCGCGCGCTTGCAAAATTAGAGGCCGAGATGTCTCGAGAGCAACCAGATCCGCCGCCAAAACAAGTGTGGCAAACTGTTATTGTCTCCGTCATCGCGACCTTATTGTTAGCTGGATTGAGTTGGTATTTCAGGCCGAGAGGGCCGCAAGCTCGAATCGAGCCAACTAAGCCACCTGCAGAAGAAACCGATCCACCTGTTTCCCCTACTGTCACCCCTATCGACCCTCAGAGTGCACTTCAGGAACAACTGCACCGAAGTTTGAACGAAGCCCGCAGCCTTGCCTATGAGGACAAGCGCGAGCGCGCTTGCGCAACATTTGAAGAAGCGATCGCGCTTATGGGTGATGTCGAATCAGCTCAGACACGATCGAACAATATTAGGCAGATTTCTTTTACCGTTGTGCAGATCGCAACGAGGCTCGATCGCCCCACTGAAATCCTGGCAGGACTCTTACCCATAGCGGAAGCAATGCCCGATGCTGAAACTAAAGCTCGCGCGTTGAGTGCGATCGGGGGAGCATTCGCGCGTCTGGACGATAAAACTCAGGCAAGGAAGATACTCAAACGGGTTCCTTCTCTTATTGCCGCCGTCCCATTCGCGCGCGAGCAGAAAGAGCTGGCAGAAGGGTACATACGGATGCTCGGCCCCTTGCAGGTACCCGATCGCGAGCTAGCCGATGAGCTACTCGACGAGATCGCCCAGGAGGCGACTCAGTTCAGACATGGGGAGGACGTACTGCGCGACATCGTCCAAGCGTATACATATCGCAGCGACGATCAGCCCTCTACCCAAAGCCTCGTCAAAGCTTTGGCAGTTATCCAAACCTTCCCCTCTGTGAGGTCGCGAGATGGCGCACTGTCCGGGTTAATCGGCAAAATATCCAAACTCGAAGATCAACAAAGTGCGAAAGAAGTGCTCGAACGTACGATCGCCACAGTCGAAGCGCTGCCGCAAACCAGTTCGCAAGTCCAGATGCTGCACGCAATCGCAGACGTATACGTACAAATGGACGATCGCGATCGGGGGCTAGCTCTGCTCGAGCGCATAACCCCAATGGCTCAAAATCTTGGAGAAAGAGAAGGACAAACGACTTGGCTAAGTCGCATTGCCACCTCCTATGCAGGATTAGGAGACACTCAGCGAGCTGCTGAATTGCTCGGCTACATGATGTCGAACGAAGCCGAGTCCACCATGTCGTTCAACATCCGCAAGCTCACGTTGCCTTACATCGTCGCAGCAACACCAGAAAACAACGCAAACTCGAAGGACTTGCTCGATCGCCTCGTACCTCTCGCGGGTGATATTGCAAACCCGCTCAAGCAAGCTACTGCGCTGCGAACGATCGCGCAGTCCTGGATTCGGTTGGGTGAACCGACGAAAGCAGCTAGCGCCCTCGAACAGGCTATTCCTCCGACTCTGAAGCTTTCAGACCCGAGCTGGCAGGCGGGAGTATTAGAGCAGTTTGCTGAGACAGCGGCAGAACTGGGAGATGGCGATCTCGCTGCGCCCACCCTCGAAAACATTCTTTCTCTAGCCAACCAAGCCCCGAATGAAAAGCTGCAATCTCGGATGAGAGATGCGGTGGTCGATGCTTATTTCAAATTGGAACGCGACAATCGCGCCATTGCCATTCTCGAAACAAAGCCTCCCAGCCCAAAACCTCAAACCAGCGCCTCCCCAAGCATTGGGATTTATCCAGTCGCGACCGGTCACCAGCAAATTGAGCCGATCTTGCGCAGTGTTCTGATACGAAATCCGCATATTTACCCCCTCATAAAAGCAGGCGTCAGACTTGGCCACCAGTGAAAATCAGTGAGGCC
>JBCBVC010000010.1:0-47949 GCA_039817845.1 Cyanobacteria bacterium J06642_2 | reverse complement strand
TCTTGATGTATTTGCAGGATTTTTGATGATAAGACGTTTCCCCCCAGAGTGAAGCGTCGTCTTCTTAAGTATCTTGACATATGACTGCTTCCATTTTTCTTTTAGCCTGTCAGAAACGCCCTCAAATAATACAGCACGACTAAAGTGCTCCGACAAATGCTTAGGGAAAAACCAGCCGTGATAGAAGGAGAGTGGAGTTAGATTGCCAAGCGCATATTCTTCTTCTTCAGGAACATTGAAGGAGTATGAGACATTATCCATAGCGCGCTTAGGCGGGAAAATACTCTCTAATAACGGCGTCAGCGATTTCATAGAGGTAACACTAAGGAAGGTTTCAGGTGAAAACGACTGTAAACTCCAGACAAATCCAAAATTTGTCTTGAGTTTAGTCGATGGATATAAGTAGTACCACTTCTCCAATGGCCAATGATGAAAATTGGCGGATGCTCGATAGACGTATTTTCAACTTTGGCATCATAAATAATTTTTTCTAATAGTCGAGTTGGAGTTCCGATCAGCGAAGACATAATGACATACAACGCCTTGGGCGTGTACCGCAAATCGAAGCCACCATTTGACCACAATAGCTTGAGAAGGTTCGAAAAAGAGCCATATGCTAGTGGCTGGCGGAGAAAGTCAAAAGAGTTCAAATTTTTCATAGTCTATAGATTCTCCATTACGACATTTTTTCAGTGATTCTCTCTTTCTCAAGCCATTGCGCGGTAATTGACATGCCTTGCTCTAGATCGACTTTGGGCTCATAACCTAAAAACTTTCGAGCTTTTGCAATGGAATAGGGATGAGGACGTGTCATGTAGTCGACTGAGGCAGGAAAGAAATCTGGTTTTCCACCGAGAAGCTGCTGTCCAAATCCTCGCAAGCGAATGATAGTTTTCAAGATTCCGCCTGGCAGCGAGGATAATTTAGTGGGATATCCCGCGATTGAGGCCAGACGAGTGAAATAGTCATGCCAGGAAGTACGGGCTCCATCAGTAATGTTGAATACTTGGCCGTAATACTCTGCTTCTATGGTTAGAAAAATGGCTTCAACTAAGTTGTCTACATACACGTGGTTCATAACTCCCATGCCGCCGTTGGCAAGCATGAAAAGTTTTTGCTTCATTAAGGAGAGAGGTTGTAACACCCAGCTCGTACTGCCGGGTCCGTAGACGTCTCCTGGTCTCAAAATAGTGATGCCAAATTGGGGTGGTTGATTGAGTTTCAATAGTTGTTTTTCAGCCTCAATTTTTGTCATGCAATAGGGATTATTTTCACCACGTAGCGGGGCATCTTCGGTTACGAGGTCGGGATATGAGTACCCGTACACCATAACGCTGGAAAGGTGTATGAAGCTTTTGACTCCACATCGATGAGCTGCCCGAGCCATGGTGAGAGAACCCGTAACATTGACATGGCGAAAATCATCGAGCGAGCCATCTTCTTTCACGCGAGCAGCGGTATGAAGAACAATATCAGCCCCTTTACAGGCGGCTAGGGCAGCTTGTTCGTCAGCAACATCGCCTACGATCACCTCAGCTCCGCAGGCTCGGGCGGCTTTAGCCTTGGCTTCGGTACGCTGTAAGCCTCTAACCGTGATACCGCGCGCGATCGCTAATTCTGCGGTTCGGAGGCCGATGAAGCCTCCGATTCCCGTAATCAGAAGGGTTTTACCCGTCAGGTTCATCGCCCACTTCCTTGGAGGACGCCGCCGCTACTAGCATGAGCTTGTGTCGTACGACACTCACGTTTTAGTGACTGAAAGAATCGACCTCCCAACTCGATCTGCTTGCTCTGGCATCCAGACTTGAGGCGATCGAGAAGGTAACTCATATCACTGGCCATAATATTCGTGCCGTGATCGGGCTCGACCAAACCGATTAAGGTGGCTGGACCGTCGGTTCGCTGGGCGACATCGTACATGCCGAGGAAGTTAAACGCACCTGATTCAAAAGTGCCGCAGGGAACGGACGGATTCTGTACTCCCGCACAGTATTCGTTTGCTTGGAACCATTCGGCTGCTGGATAACCGTGGAAGTGAACCATCGCTGCACCGTGCTCGATCGCTTCTGGCGTGTAGAGAGCGGCTCCAAGCGCGATCGCCACCATCACGTACAGGTCATAGGAGGGTTTGATGTCTTCTTTGTCAGAATCAATACCCTGAGGTAGCTGTAGGATTAACCGATCCTGAAGACCGATTCTGACAATATCTCGTTCCAGTTTTAATGCCGTTTTTTTGGAACCTGAGCGCGAACTGACTAGCCAGATATCTGGAATTTGACGGTAAACCGTTTTGCCTTTGATGCGAGTTTTTAGGTAACGGCGACCGGTTTCAGTTTGGCGTATCTCATCTGCGCTCAAGTCTGCATAGGGAGAGAGTTGCTCCCACTCAGCCGCAGAAATCTCAATCGGCCCGTCGTACTGAGGTGGTTCGGCATAGGCGATAAAGCCGTAGGAAACTCCCGTGCGGCCATTCGCAATCCAGTCCACAATATCGCGGTGGGATTTCTTCTTGACCACGTCATCGAGCTTAAAACCGTCCGGCAATAGCCCAGTCGGTACTAGTTCGCGGCCCAAGCGCACCAACATTTCTGCGTAGACTGACTGCTGCGGATCGTACGTGCCGATCTCAAACCGACTCAAGGGTAAAGGCAGGACGGGGACAAAGATTTTGGGGATGAGTGACTTGGCAACAAATCCATCGATATCCTCTGCTGGATAGGTTGAGTCGGATAAATTCATATTCAGGATGGAAAATATCTCGGTAGAAACGCCAATGGCGATTTCAGAAAAGGTGCGGACCAGCGTCCCAACCCCAATAGGGATCTTCTTCGAGTAGGGCAGATAAGGGCTGGTGAAGGTGTAGTCAAAATCCGTCAGCACGATTGCCTGGGTGTTGCTGGGATCCTCGATGGCCTGAATATTGGCCTCTGCCCAGCCGATCATCTGGGTGATTTTCATGACCGAGAGCTTGCGACCTTTGAGGGCAAATTGGGAGTATACAGCGTAGAATCGATCGGCGAGCGTGCTCTTGGCCGTGTCGAGAAGCGACGGCGGCTTTTCGACATCGATAAAGGCATTGATGTGAGACTTAACGACGCGCGTCGTCACTGTCACCTTCCGCTTGACGACAGGAACCTCGATTTCATATTGATATTCGCGGGTGGCTGTTTCCCAAGGCACAATATCAACACCTAGATCCTGCAACTTGAGCCTAAGTTGCTTGCGAAAGGTCAGCACAGCCTCGTTCTTGAAGCCTTTCGGGAGCGGTTTGAAGGTGACTTGAAGCTGGCGGGCCATCTCGTTTGGGTCGATGACCGGAGCTTGCAATCCAGCACTTTCGTTGGCTCGACCCGAGCCATAGCCGCCGATCAGACGGCCCACAGTTTGCACGCTCAATCCCCATCCGGTCGAAATTGTGGTGGGCACTGTGGACGCTTGGCGTTCTAGCAACAGAGCTAAAATCTCGGGTTTGCGATCGACCAGCTCGGTTCGTAGTTTTGGCGTGAGAACTCCTTTAGGGGCCTGTACTTTTAATTTATTGTCGGTAACCTGCAGATCCACTCCGAGCTGCGTCAGATTATCGATTAGTTGCAGAACTGTCATGACACTTGCACTCCTTAAGCGAACTCTGGGCTGGCAATGGTTAAATCTCGAAGATTTCGACCTCTGATTCTTCTAGCTGCTGCGCCAAATGTTGAGCAAGTGAAGCGATCGTAGGGTAATGCGCGAGCATAAGCGGCGTTACTTCAACCCCCAGCCTTTGCTTTGCCGCACTGGCAATGCCAATGGCAAGTACGGAATCTAATCCGTAACTGTCAAACGGAATATCCGGATCGAGTGTTGCTGCAGCTACTCCCAATTCCTCAGCGATTTTTGCAAGCGTCCAAGCGCGAATCTCAGCTTCACTCGTCAGAGGAGCTAAAGTTTCTGGGTTAGTTTGCTGGGGAGCTTTTGGCGTTTGGGATACAGTTTGCTTCTCAGGGGCTTTTTTGCGATTGGTTTTACGTGTCGGTGTCGTGGACGTTGGTATGGTTGCAGCAGATGATTGAGGGCTGCGACCGTTTCGCGTACTTTTCTCAGTTTTCTTGGATTGCGTCTTTATTTGAACGGAGGGACGTTCTTCAACCGTCAAGTTCGCAGCCGGTTGAGATACATCGAACCAATACCGCTGCTTTTGCCAAGCATACGTGGGCAGGTCGACCAGGTTGCGAGAGTAATGGCGATCGAAGTTTTGCCAGTTCACAGTAGCGCCGGCAACATAAACCGCGCCAAGACTGTCGAGCAGTTGTTCCCAATCAGCGCCCGAGGAATTCGAGCTGGGTAACCATTGACCCGACCACTCTGAGAGGCAGCGACGCCCCATTTCAATCGCGGCAGACCCAGGACCTATCTCGATACATTGGACGAGATTCTGTGCGGCCAATGTTTCTAAGGCTTCAGCAAAGCGAACCGGCTGGCGCAACTGGCGACACCAATAATTCGCCGTGGTAATGTTCGCATCGGCTCTAGTCCCGGAAAGTGCAGACGCGATCGCGATCGTCGGCGGGGCATAGGTCACGGTTGAAGCAACCTGGGCGAATGTCTTCTGGATTGAATCTGCTAAGGGAGAGTTCAACCCGTGCATGTCTTGAATTGATTGCGTTTTCAGCCCGGCAGCGTCAAGGTCTGCTAGACAAGCAGTCAATACTTCGCGGCGACCGGCGAGAACGACATGGTCGGGACCGTTGAGCTCTGCAATTGAGACTTCAGCTTCGTAGGGTTTCAGGTGAGGGGCGATCGCGGCAGCATCAGCACGTATCGTCGCCATGCCGCCGTCTTGCGACAGCTCTTGCAACAATCGACCGCGCTCGGCAGCCAACTTCAAGCCATCTTCTAGGCTAAAGACTCCAGCCACGCACGCAGCCACGTATTCGCCAAGGCCGTGTCCCAACACGACCGTGGGTTCAATTCCCCAGAATCTCCACAGTTGAGCTAAAGCATATTCGAAAGCAAACAAAGCCGGATGACTGTAAGCAGGGTTCCGAATGAGTTGAGAGTCTGCGGCGTTCGGATAGAGCACGTCCAGGAGGGAACGATCGAGCAGGGGAGTTGCAATGTCTGCGCAGCGCTCCAAAGTTTGTCGAAAGACTGGCTGGGTCTCGTATAGCTGCCGACCCATGCCCGCGTATTCCGACCCCAATCCCGAAAACAGGAAGGCAATTTTAGGGGGTTCGGATGCGTGCCCTGTTCGAGCGCCATCTGCAGTCTCGCTGCGAGCGCAAGCCAATAGCTGTGATTTCAGCTGTCCGCTCGTAGCTGCAACCGCGCTCGCGCGGTGGGCAAAGTGCGATCGCCCGACGTTGGCGGTATGGCAGATATTGGCTAAATCGCTATTGGCGCGATCGTCTAGAAAAGTCGCGTATTTGTCGGCGAGTTGCTGCAGGGCGTCAGGATTTTTGGCTGAAATAACGAACAGATGCAGAGGGCGATCGCTATCTGAGGCAGAGTCAGAGTCAGGGTTAACTTCTGCGGCTGGAGCTTCTTCGAGGATGGCGTGAGCATTGGTACCGCCAAAGCCAAAGGCGCTAACGCCTGCTAGACGACGCTCTCCAGAGACAACGTTCCAAGGCAACCGCTCGGTGCTGACTTTGACCGAGATGCGCTCCCATTCGACGTAGGGATTGAGCTCGTTTACATTTAAATGCGGCGGAATGGTTTGATGCTGCATGGCCAGAACGACTTTAATCAAACTGGCGATACCCGCTCCGCCTTCTAGGTGACCGATGTTGGTTTTCACCGTGCCGACGCTGAGAGGGCGATCTGTCGGGCGATTTTGACCGTACACTGCCGCCAGTGCGCCCACTTCGATCGGTTCTCCCAGGGCCGTGCCGGTACCTTGTACTTCGACATAGCTCACCCGCACCGGATCGACGCGACCGTTCTCCAGAGCCGCACGAATCACGGCCTGCTGGGCCAAGCCATTGGGAGACATCAAGCTGCTGCTGCGACCGTTGTGATTGATAGCGGTACCGCGAATACAAGCCAAAATGCGATCGCCATCGCGCTCGGCATCGGATAGTCGCTTCAGGACGATGGCCCCACAGCCTTCGCCCCGAGAGTAGCCGCTGGCTGAGGCGTCAAACGTCCGACAACGTCCGTCTGCATCGAGCATGTGCGCGCGCGAAAAAGCAATGCTGGTTTCGGGAGAAAGCAAGATATTGACGCCAGCCGCAACCGCCGTCGAGCATTCACCATTGCGTAGGCTTTGGCAGGCTAAGTGAACCGCCACCAAAGACGAAGAACAGGCCGTATCGACTGATAAGCTGGGACCTCTGAGTCCCAAAGCGTAGGAGACGCGTCCGGCAGCCACGCTGATGGCATTACTCGTGCCGTAGAAGGCGTCGATATTGGAGCGATCTCCACTGCTGACGAGCACCTTGCCGTAATCATTACTGCAAATGCCCACGTACACGCCCGTGGCTGAATTAACCAGGTTTTGAGGCGGACAGTTGGCCCGTTCTAAAGCTTCCCAGCTCGTTTCCAACAGCAGTCGCTGCTGTGGGTCCAAACTCCGTGCTTCTCTAGCCGAAATGCCGAAGAAGCGAGCGTCAAATTGGTCGATCTGTTTGAGAAAACCGCCTTTGCGAGTGGAAATCTTACCCGGCGCGTCAGGATCGGGGTCGTAGAGGGCTTCGGCATCCCAGCGATCTGTGGGAACTTCAGAAATCGCATCCTCGCCATCGCGCAGCATCTTCCAGAAGGCTTCGGGAGTATCCGCACCGCCTGGATACCGACATGCTATTCCGATAATGGCGAGCGGTTCGCTGCGAGCCGCTTCAATGGCGTCGAGCTTCGCCTGCATAGCTTCAATGGCGACGAGCGCCCGCTTTACAGCAGACATCGAGCGATCTCGGTCAACAGTCTGGGTCATGAGTTCGCTACCTCCATCGAATGGCTCCGGCTCGACAATGGGCGGACGGAAAAGCGCAGTTGCCTTTGGGCAAAGGGGAAACACGCGCGGGATTTGAGGTGGGCGCACTGGTTCATCGCTCAAAACCTCAAGCTGTCTAACTTACTTAGCAGCAGCGCTTCCGCCTCGCTGTCTGTTAACTCTGCAATTGCCGCATGGAAAATCTCAAGGCGCTCTGGCTCAGTTGCCTGTATGGGTGCCTCGGCTGGAGGAACGTGGCTAGGCGCGGTGTCTACTTCAGGCTCGGATATAGACGCCAAAACCTCATTCGCGAAATAGTCGGCCAAATCCTCAACGGTGGGATAGTCAAAGGCCAATGTGGGCGGAATCGAGCAATTGAAGCTGCTTTGCAAGCGATTGCGCAGCTCAACCGCCATAAGAGAATCCATACCTAGATTGGCAAAGCCCTCGCGCACGTCAACTTGGCTAGGAGAAGGTAGCCCCAGGACTTTGGCAATTTGCAAGCGCAGGTGCTCGAGCAGCAGAGTATGTCGCTCTCCCGCAGGAGCCACGTCCCATCGATCGAGGAAATCAGAGCGTTGGGATGCAGACGTAGCTTCACTCACCTTGGCGAAATCATCGAACAAGGACGGCACGGCCCCCGAAGGAAACTGCCGCATAAATGTCGACCAGTCAATCGGGATCGCCCCAACCTGTCCCGATCGCTTCAACAACGTGGCCAACATTTGCAAGCCTGGCTGCAAATCAATCGCCTTTAGCCCCTGTGCAGCCCAGCGATCGCGATCGCGGTCGGTCAACTCCGATGCCATACCCGCTGTACTCCACGGCCCCCAGTTGATGCTAAGTCCGGGTAGCCCCAAAGCTCGTCGATGTTCTGCTAGAGCATCCATAAAAGCATTGGCAGCCGCATAGTTGCCCTGCCCCGGCGCTCCTAGTAGCGAGGCAATCGAGGAGAAACAAACGAAGAAATCTAGCGGCAATGCTTGAGTGGCCTGGTGCAAATTCCAGGTGCCCGCCACTTTAGGTGCCATCACTTTCTCAAATCGCGCCCAGTCTTGCTGCTGTAAGACGCCATCGTCCAATACCCCAGCCGCGTGGATGATGCCCTTCAAAGGAGGCATAGACGCATCAATCTCTGCCAGCAGTTGCTCGACATCCTCTGGGCGAGCCACGTCAGCGGCAACGACGTTCACTTCTGTACGCTCGGAGAAGGGGGCGATCGCCGTTTTTGCGGTTTCGGTCAAGCCGCGTCGACTGGTCAGCACCAGATGTCGGGCTCCCTGCTGAGTCAACCAATCTGCGACCTGTAAACCCAGCGCTCCGAGACCTCCAGTAATTAAGTAGGTGGATTGTTCTTGCACGGTTGGAGAGTCTGACACATTCTCAGTGGGAATTTCGACCACTACCTTGCCGCGATGCTTGGCTTGAGCCATGAAGCGGAAGGCATTCACAGCATCTTCCATGCCGAAGACCTGATATGGCAGTGCCCTTAACGTGCCGGCCTCAAACTGCTCCATCAACTCCTGAAGGAGGGTGGCTGTCAATTTGGGATCGTCCCAGGACAAATCCAATAGGTCGAAAGGCAAATAGCTGATATCCGAACGTTTCTCGGTGACCTGCTCGGCATCCCAGATACCGATTTTGCCGATTTCAACAAAGCGTCCTTGCGGCGCTACCACCTCCAAACTCTGAGGGATGAAATCGCCATTGAGACTGTTAAGTGCGACATCTACCCCCTTCCCCTCGGTGGCCGTCATCACCTGCTCGGCAAACTCCAGCGTGCGAGAGTTCATCACGTGCTTCACGCCCATCGACTGGAGGAACTCCCATTTGGGCGGGCTGGCGGTGCCGAATACCTCAGCTCCGGCCGCCTGAGCCAGCTGCACGGCAGCTTGACCGACGCCCCCCGCCGCTGAATGAATTAACACCCGCTCTCCCGATGCGAGCTGAGCTTTTTTGACCAGACCGTAGTAAGCCGTGAGGAATGCTGTCGGTACGGTGGCGGCTTCGGCAAAACTCAAACTAGATGGTTTGCTGATGACGAATTCAGCCTGCACGGTAACAAAACTGGCCAGACAGCCAATGGCCTGTACTGCCATCACTTCATCGCCAACTTTGAGGTGTTCGACTCCTTCGCCAACCGCTACGACAACACCAGCACATTCGCCGCCAAAGGGAATCTCAGTGGCATTTTCAACACCCATCTGAGCGGTAAATTCTTTCAACATGCCGAGGGCATTGAGGACATCGCGGAAGTTGAGGCCGACAGCACGCACCTGAATTTCAACTTGGCCGGGTGCGAGTGCTTGCCGTTCGAGAGGAACGATCCTTAAGTTTTCGAGGATGCCAAATTCCGAGATGCGCAGCTGGTAAGGCGTATCGGCAGGGATTGACAGCTTGTCAGTTTGAGCTTCAGCTCGCTGCAAGCGCTCCAATCGAGCGACATAGCGATCGCCTTCTCGGTAAGCTATCTGACGCTCTCGGTCTGCAGAGAACAATTCCGCACAAAGAGCTGAAGCCGCATCGGTTCCTGAGGCAGCATGGTCAAGATCTAGCAGCGTACTTTCTAGCTCGGGATGTTCCATGCCGATGACGCGGCCCAGTCCCCATAAAGAGGATTGGCCCACTTGCAACGAGGCGCGAAATTGGCCCACTTGCTGAGCGCCTTGTGTCACCAACCACAATTGAGGTTGGCCTGCGTCCCGAACGGCGGTTAGGGCTTGAACGAGATGCAGAGCCGAGCCGCAGCCAGCGACTTGCGCAGTCTGAAGTTCTTCGAGGTCAGACGAGCCAGAATTCCGATTGTCATCGAGACTCCATAAGTGGATAACGCCGCGATATCCCCCCGACTCGCCAGCAGTTGTTTCCGTCAACAGCCGCTGTAGATCGTCTCGATTCGCAGGGGCCAGTTGATAGTGGGGGAACTCGCCTCCCGGCAGCTGAGAATATGCGTCGTCTGCGGAAACAAGAACGCAGCGTTCTCCCCGTTGTTGCAATTGCTGAGCGAGAGCGGAGCCAATCCCGGCTCGATCGCTGAAAATCAACCAGCGGCCAGAGGTTTGAGTGGTATCTGCTTTCGGATTATCCGTGCCCAAAGGCTGCGATCGCCAGTTGAGCTGATATAGCCAATCGTTGTTGTCTTTGCGGAGGGCATGCTGGAGCGTTTGACGGTTGACTCGTCGCAGCGATAGACCTTCAATTCGCGCTACGACTGCTCCGATCTCGTCTAGCACGCTGAGATCGACCGTAGCACTTTGGCGGCGATCGCTCTCGAAATGGACGTGGTCTACGTAGCACCAAACCCGATTGCCAGGACGACGATAAGCGCGGACGCGACCGATCCCTACCGGCATGCAAGGATCGCGGCGATCGTCGTCAGCAAAGGCCACACCCACAGTTTGTAGGCAGGCATCGAGCAGAACGGGGTGAAGCGTGTAGTCGTCCAGTTCGGCCAGGAGGTGCTCTGGCAGCAGCACTTCGCCCAAAATACGTCCGCCGTCGTCGTGCCGAAGCTGCCGAATGCCCTGAAAGTTCGGCCCGTATTCCAACCCCTGCTCCCACAGAGTTTGGTAATACATCTCTACAGGTAGTTCGGTCGCCAAATCCGCCTGGCAAGCCGCTAAATTAACCGGAGGAAGTGTCTGACTCTCAGCGGCCCGAACGACACCCGAAACGTGCAGCAACCAACTATCGTCGTTAGCTGTATCTGCTTGACTGAACACTTGGAACGCACGAGCTTTGGGGTCGTCATCGATTGAACTCAGCACGGTCTGCACCGTTATCCTGACTCCTTCAGGTAACGGTAGGGGTTGCTGAATGACGACATCCTCAAGTCGAACGTCATAGGTTTTTAGCGCCTGTGCTCCTGCCGCTAAAGCGATGTCGATATAAGCCGTAGCAGGCAGAATTGCGGTCTGGAAAAGACCGTGATCGCGAAGATACGCGGGTGCATCTTGACTCAGAACGTTCTCAAAGCACAAATCTGACGAAGCTGCTAAGCGCAGAGGATAGCCTAGTAGCGGATGCACTGTGGCCTGAGAGTGACGCAAATGCTTGGGTGTACCAGAAGGCCAGTATTCCTGACCTTGAAATGCGTACGTGGGTAAGGTTTCGAGCTGCCGTACGTAGTCGCGGTCGAAGCCAACCCAGTCCCACCCAACTCCCCTGACATAAAGCGCGGCGGCACCGTGCAGGAGCTGTTGCCAATCAGAGCGATCGGGATGCATGCTGGGCAACCAGAGCCGATCCTCGTCGCCGTCAGGTACGCAAAGACGCCCCATCCCGAGTAACGTCGGCTTCGGTCCCATTTCGACAAATGCGGCGTACCCTTCCTCGTGTAAGACTTTCATGCCGTCGGCAAAGCGGACTGGCTGCCGCACGTGCTGGCACCAATAGTCGGGTGTTGCTATGTCAGTTCCTGCGATCTGTCCGGTGAGATTGGAAATGACCGGTAGCCGCGGCTCAGCATAACGAACGTGTCGGGCGATTTGGGCAAACTCCGCCAGCATGGGTTCCATCAGCGGCGAGTGAAAGGCATGAGAGACTGTCAGCCACTTGAGCTTGATACCTTGGCGTTCTAATTCGGTACAGACGCTTGCCAATGCGGCTTTTCGGCCCGAAATTACCGTGCTGCGCGGGCCGTTGATGGCTGCGATCGCCACTTCATCTCCACGGGCCGCAATGGCATCTCGTATGACTTGCACGGGCGCTAGCAGCGAGACCATGCCGCCGTCGCTCGGTAAAGCCTGCATCAAGCGACCGCGAGCCGCAATTAATTTCAGGCCGTCTGCCAAACTGAAGACTCCGGCTACGCATGCCGCAACATATTCGCCCACGCTGTGGCCCATAACGGCCTGCGGCTGCAATCCCCAAGACGTCCACAGGCAGAACAACGCGTATTCGATCGCGAACAGAGCTGGCTGCGTGTAAGCAGTTTCATGCAACAGCGCGCTATCGTCGGAGAATATGACGCTCAGTAGTGGCTTCTCTAAGTGGTCTTGCAGGAGTTCGGCACAGCGATCGAGCGCGTGGCGGAACGTGGGTTGAGTTTCATACAGCTCTCGCCCCATACCCGCATACTGCGATCCTTGACCGGAAAACAACGCAGCGACGCGAGGTGGTCTTGCAGTCGTACCGACAACACTTGCCTCCGACACGTCCTCGCCAGCGGCAAATTTCTGCAAAATGTCGCTAGCTTCGGCAGAGGAAGCCGCGACGATGCCAAGGCGATGACTAAACGGCGTGCGGTGCGTATTCGCTGTAAAGCAGACATTGGCTAGCGCTCGATCGGGGCGATCGCGCAGGTCGGCGGCATATCGACCCGCCAAAGCTGCCAAAGCCATATCTGATTTAGCCGAGAGCGTTAACAGGTGAACCGGGCGCTCTACATCGGATGACTGAACTTGAGGTCGCGCCGGAGCTTCTTCTAGGACTACGTGAGCATTAGTACCGCTGAATCCAAACGAACTCACTCCGGCCAGACGACGGCGATCGCCCGCATGCCAAGCCTGCTGCTTGGTCGGAATTTCAATCGGCAATGCGTCCCAGTTGACGTGGGGGTTGGGGCGTTGAAAGTGAAGGTGGGGCGGAATTTCTTCGTGCTGTAAGGCGAGTAAGACTTTGATCGTGCCTGCAATCCCGGCCGCCGCTTCTAGGTGGCCGAAGTTCGTTTTTACTGACCCGACTCGCAGCGGGCGCTCAGCGGAATGATGCGGACCGAAGACAGCACCTAAAGCCCCGACCTCAATCGGATCGCCTAGCGACGTACCCGTGCCGTGGGCTTCAACGTAGTCCACTTGCTCTGGATCGACAAACGCATTCGTTAGGGCTTCGCGGATGAGAGACTCTTGTGCTGGCCCGTTGGGGACGGTTAGTCCGCCACTCGGACCGTCCTGATTGACTGCCGAGCCTCGAACTATGCCCCAAATAGGATCGCCTGCAGCCACCGCATCCGCCAACCGCTTCAAGACGATCGCGCCACAGCCCTCGCCACGGACGTAGCCGTCTGCTGCTGCATCAAAGGTTTTGCAGCGACCGTCAGCTGCCATCATGTTTGCTTTGGAAAAGTTGATGTTGGTTTCTGGCGACAGGACCAGGTTGACACCACCGGCCAAAGCCATTTCGCATTCGCGGTTGCGCAAGCTCTGACAAGCTAGGTGCAAGGCGACTAGTGATGAGGAACACGCCGTATCCAGTGACAGGCACGGCCCCGTCAGCCCCAACCAGTAGGACAAGCGACCGGCAGCCACGCTGAGGGCATTACCCGTGCCAAAGTAAGCGTCGATGGCTTCGATATCGCCACTTCCCAGAATCACCTTGGAGTAATCATTTGTGGCAATACCGACAAATACTCCAGTCGAGCTGTTGTAGAGACGTTCGACCGTTTGATTCGCACTTTCGAGAGCTTCCCAGCTTACTTCCAACAGCAATCGCTGCTGTGGATCGAGATGAACGGCTTCGCGGGGAGCGATGCCGAAAAAGGACGCATCGAAATTGCGCACCCCGTCCAGAAAACTGCCGTAGCGCGTCGACATTTTACCCGGTACGTCGGGATTGGGGTTGTAATACTCATCTAAATCCCAGCGATCGCGTGGTACTTCACGCACGACATCTTTGCCGCCATGCAATAGCTCCCAGAACGCTGCTGGCGTGTTGGCTCCCCCCGGAAATCGACACCCCATCCCGACGACAGCGATCGGCTCCGACTTAATCAGCCCGAGCTTGGCCGATGCCTGCTGCGAGACAACCGCCAACTTGAGGGGAGACATGCCGGTAAGGCGCTGAGACAGACTATCCATCAAACTTCCTGTAACCACCGATCTGCCAACATATGAACGTGCTCTTCATCCCACAAACGCATTCCACCAGCTCAGCCTCCAGACACTAAAGGCTCTCGTCGGTTATTGGCCAACTGGGCATGGAGATCCGAATCTGATATCGACTCCAGCTCTGCCAGCAGGGCATCCAGGTCGTCATCTGCTGCCATCAATCCATCAGGCTTGACATGTTCTGCCGCTGGTGCGACCGAGGCAGGACTTTCGCTAACATCTGCCTCAACCTTTGTCTTGTCGGGCTGAGGCAGCACTTCAGTTACCAGATAATTGGCCAACGCTTCGACAGTCGGATAGTCAAACATCAACGTCGGCCGGAGCGAGCAACCCAAACTCGACTCCATACGATTTTTCAGCTCCACCGCCATGAGCGAATCGAGACCGAGGTCGAACAAGCGATCGCGCGGTCCGATCCCTTCAGCAGAGGCTAAACCCAGAACGCGGGCAATGTGCTCGCGCACGTGGGCGACGACCAACTTAAGGCGATCGCCATCGCGAGCCGTCTCAAGTTGTTCTAAGAAAACCGATTTCTGCTGCGGCACCTGCGTGCCTTCGGTGGCAAAGCGGGACAAAAATGGCAATTCGGTAGATCGCGGGAACTGAGCTAAGAACTTGCCCCAGTCAACCGGCAATACTCCTATCTGACCGTTCCGGCGATCGAGCAAACGGTCGAACACCTGCATGCCGCGCTCCGGCGAGAGCATGTCGATGCCCTGAGCCGCCCAGCGATCGCGAGCGCGGTCGGTTAATCTCGTCGCCATCCCTGCTACGGCCCACGGCCCCCAGTTGATGCTAAGTCCGGGTAGTCCTAGGGCTCGTCGATGTTCTGTTAGGGCATCCATATAAGCATTGGCCGCCGCATAATTGCCTTGCCCCGGCGCTCCTAGTAGCGAGGCAATTGAGGAGAAACAAACAAAGAAATCTAGCGGCAATGCTTGAGTGGCCTGGTGCAAATTCCAGGTGCCCGCCACTTTAGGCGCCATCACTTTCTCAAATCGCGCCCAGTCCTGCTGCTGTAAGATGCCATCGTCCAACACCCCAGCGGCATGAACGATGCCCTTCAAAAGAGGCATAGACGCATCAATCTCTGCCAGCAGTCGCTCGACATCCTCTGGGCGAGCCACGTCAGCAGCGATGACTCTCACCTCTGCGCGCTCGGAGAGAGGGGCGATCGCGGTTTCCGCAGCTTCCGTCAATCCGCGTCGACTGGTCAGGACTAAGTGCTGTGCCCCCTGCTGAATCAACCATTCAGCAACGCGAAGGCCTAGAGCTCCAAGTCCACCCGTTAGTAGGTAAGTGGCTTGTTCTCGCACCATCGCGCCATCTGACACATTCTCAGTGGGAATTTCGACCACCACCTTGCCGCGATGCTTGGCTTGAGCCATAAAGCGGAAGGCATCCACAGCGTCTTCCATACCAAAAACTTGATGGGGTAATGCTCTCAGCGAGCCCGTCTCGAATTGCCCCATCAATTCTTGCAACAGTGCGGCGATCGCCTCTGGGTCTTCTAGGGACAAATCCAGCATGTCGAAAGGCAAATAGCTGATATCCGAACGTTTCTCGGTGACCTGCTCAGCATCCCAGATACCGATTTTGCCAATTTCGACAAACCGTCCTTGCGGCGCTACCACCTCCAAACTCTTGGGGATGAAATCGCCATTGAGACTGTTGAGCGCGACATCAACGCCTTTCCCCTCGGTGGCCGCCATCACCTGCTCGGCAAACTCCAGCGTGCGAGAGTTCATCACGTGCTTCACGCCCATCGACTGGAGGAACTCCCATTTGGGCGGGCTGGCGGTGCCGAACACCTCAGCTCCGGCTGCCTGAGCCAGCTGCACGGCGGCCTGACCGACGCCCCCCGCTGCCGAGTGAATCAACACCCGCTCTCCCGATGTGAGCTGAGCTTTTTTGACCAGACCGTAATACGCCGTCAGGAATGCCGTCGGTACGGTGGCGGCTTCAGCAAAACTCAAACTAGATGGTTTGCTAATGACGAATTCAGCCTGCACGGTAACAAAGCTAGCCAGACAGCCGACAGCTTGAGCCGCCATGACTTCATCGCCAACTTTGAGGTGGTCGACACCTTCACCGACCGCCACGACAACACCGGCACATTCGCCGCCAAAGGGAATCTCAGAGGCTTCTTCCAGTCCCATCTGAGCGGTAAATTCTTTCAACATGCCGAGAGCATTGAGGACATCGCGGAAATTGAGGCCGACAGCGCGCACCTGAATTTCAACTTCGCCAGGAGCGGGCGTTTGCCGCTTCATGGGAACGAGCATCAAGTTTTCGAGGATGCCAAATTCTGAGATGCGCAGCTGATAAGGCGTATCGGCGGGAATTTGCAGCTTGTCGGTTTGGGCTTCAGCTCGCTGCAAGCGCTCCAATCGAGCAATATAGCGATCGCCATTTCGATAAGCCACTTGCGGCTCAGTCTCGGCGGCTGCGATCTCTGTCAAAAGCGCTGCGGCCGATACTGCTAAATCCTCGGCTTCAGTCGAACTGATATCAACGCACGTACAGCCGAGTTCGGGATGTTCCATGCCAACGACGCGACCCAAGCCCCATAGAGAGGCACGTTCGGCTCGAACCGGGCAGGTATCTCCGGGTATTGTCTGTGCATCTCGGGTCACGACCCACAGTCGAGGCGAACCCACGTCAGAGGCACTTGCATTCAAAGCCTGAACCAGATGAAGCAAGCTAGCACAACCCTGACGCTGAGAATCTTGCAGCACTTCTAGGTTCAATGCTCGGTCGACGGTATTGCCATCAGAGCTCCAGAGATGAATGGCTCCGCGATAAGGCAAGAGGTCATCAGTGCTGGTTTCTTGTAGCAAGCGCTGAAAGTCGTCGGGCCGAGTCGGGTTCAGACTGTAAGAACTTTCGTCGCGGCGAGCAAATTCCTCACCGGCAAATGCAAGCACGCAACGATCGCCCCGTGCCTCTAATACGTTGGCTAACTCTTCACCGAGCCCGTCGAGATCGGCAAGAATCAGCCACCGACTCGACGAGTGCTCGGATGGCTGCTCGGTCAGTGGTTGTGGCTGCCAAACAATCTGATAGAGCCAGCTATCAGCATTGGGCTGGAGGATGCGCTGTAGGGTCTGACGACTCACTCGCCGCAGGGTCACGCCTTCCAGTAGCGCTACAGGTTGACCAGCATCATCAAAGAGAACGATCTCAGCTGTCAGCGTGCCGCCTGAAGCATCAAGGGGCTGCATGCTGACCTGACTCCAGAGGCTGGTGCCGGGACGGCGGAAAAGATGCAGTCGTTCAATTGCGACAGGCAAGCAGGCTTCGCGCTCGTCATCGCTCAAAGCTGCGCCCAATACCTGCAGGCAAGCATCGAACAGAACGGGATGGAACTGATAGCGCTCAGCATCGGACATCAGTTCTACAGGTAAGCGCACGCGGCCCAGAGCGCGCCCTTCATCTCGGTACAGTTCTGCAATGGCCTGGAAACTAGAACCGAATTCCATACCGCGCTGTCGCAGAACTCGATAGTAGCTTGCCGGATCTTCAGCCTGAGCGTAGGACGCGATCGCTGCATCCACATCAAGAAGTTGAGGCTTGTCCGTGGGTATGGATGCGCCAACAGCACCCGCCGCATGCAAAGTCCACACGCGATCGCCAGATTCCTCATCAGGCGTCAAACTGAAAACTTGGAATGCGTGATTACGATCTGTTTCCTGAGGAGTCAAGACTAGCTGCAGCGTTTGCGGAGCTTCACCAGACAAGACCAAAGGCTGCTGAATAGAAATTGACTCCAACGACAGGCTCTCACTGCCTAGCGTTGCCTTTCCGGCGGCCAGAGCCATCTCTAAATATCCAGTTGCAGGCAGGATAGCGGTTTGGTATACGCAATGATGCGCTAAATAAGCCGGAGCGTCCCCAGCTACTTCGGACTGATAGCGAATCTTGGCCGACTCTGCTAACAGCAGTTTTTGTCCCAGCAGGGGATGCTGCGTGCTGTTTGCAGAGAATGTAACGTTCGTCGGTCTCGCTCCGTTCTTGCTAGCCGTCTCGATCCAAAAGCGTTGGCGCTGAAACGGATAGGTGGGTAACTGCAGTCGCTGACTGGCGTAAGGCGCATCGACAGCGGCCCATTCAATTGCAATACCGCGACTGTAAAGATGACTCAGACTAGAGAGCGCGCTCTGCCAGTCCGACTGACCGGGTCGGAGGCTGGGCAGCCAAAGCGCCTCGCTCTCAGGCAAGCAGAATCGACCCATGCCCAGTAATGTCGGCTTCGGTCCTACTTCCAAGAAAATGTCGTATCCGCGCTGTCCTAGCGTTTCCATGCCAGCGGCAAAGCGGACGGGCTGCCGCACGTGACGACACCAATACTCGGCTGTCGCAATCTCAGCGCTAGCCATCTGCCCCGTGACATTTGAAACCACCCCCAGTCGCGGCTGCGAGTAACTCACCTGCCGCGCCACCTGCTTGAAATCAGCCAGCATAGGCTCCATGAGAGGTGAGTGAAAGGCATGGGAGACGGTCAATCGCTTGGCCTTAACGTCTCGTGCTTCTAAGGCTGTGACTACGCTCTCCACCGCAGCAGCAATACCCGAAATGACCGTACTTCTGGGACCGTTGATGGCCGCGATCGCCACCTGCTCTGCCGCCTCCGCAATGGCTGCGATCGCCTCAGTTACCTTCGACTCAGGTGCCATCAATGCCACCATGGCGCCACCACTAGGGAGAGCCTGCATCAAACGAGCCCGAGCAGCGATGAGTTTGAGACCGTCTTCCAGATTGAAAACTCCAGCCAAGCAAGCCGCGACATATTCTCCGACGCTGTGGCCCATAACAATAGAGGGCTTCACTCCCCAAGACAGCCAAAGCTGAGCCAGGGCATATTCAACCGCAAACAAAGCTGGCTGCGTGTAAGCCGTTTCGTTCAGCAAGGACGACTTATCGCCAAAAAGGACTGCAAGTAAGGGGTGCTCCAGTTCTTGTGCCAAGCATTCACTGCAGCGATCGAGCGTCCGGCGAAACACGGGCTGGGTATCGTAGAGCTCGCGCCCCATGTCGGCGTATTGCGAGCCTTGCCCGGTAAACAAAAATGCAATTTTTGGCACTCGGCTGGACTGGACTTCGCCGCGTACGATCTCAGGGACTTCTTCTACAGCTGCAATGGCTTCGAGCTGTTGGCGGGCTTGCTGCGAGGAAGATGCGAGCAGACTAGCTCGGTGCGCAAAGTGCGATCGCCCCGCATTGCTCGTCCAACACGCATCAGCCAAATCGAGCTCGGGATTTGCGGCTAACACATCAGCTAAATCTCGGGCGCGTTGTGCCAGTGCAGACTCCGATCTGGCTGACAGTGCCAGTAGGTGCAACGGTCGTTTGCTCGACGGTGTTGACTTACTAGCCGATGGAGCTTCTTCCAAGATCAAGTGGGCATTGGTACCGCTAATGCCAAAAGAGCTCAAACCTGCCAAGCGCGGTTGCCCGTTAGCTTCCCAGAGAGTCGGTTCGGTGGGAACCCGAGCGGGACATTCATCCCAGCGGATGTGAGGACTAGGAGTTTGGAAATGCAAGTGCGGTGGGATTTCGCGATGCTGCAGGGCCAAAATGACTTTGATCAGTCCAGCAATACCCGCTGCTGCTTCTAAGTGGCCGATGTTTGTTTTGACCGACCCGACATAGAATGGCTGCTCGGGCGATCGCCCTTCTCCCAATACGGCTGAAAGGGCTTCAATTTCAATCGGATCGCCTAGCGACGTCCCCGTGCCGTGAGCCTCGATGTAGCTAATTTGCGCCGGTTCGACCTTGGCTGACTGCAAGGCCTGTCGCAGCAGAGCCTGTTGAGCCTGACCATTTGGAACTGTCAGACCGCTACTGGGGCCGTCGTGATTAACTGCCGAGCCGCGAACAGTGGCCAAGATAGTATCGCCGTCCCGCAACGCATCGGATAAGCGCTTACAGGCGATCGCGCCGCAGCCTTCTCCGCGACCGTAGCCATCGGCAGCAGCATCAAAGGTTTTGCAGCGACCGTCGGGAGACAAAGCTCGCATTCCCGACAGGCCCACCGTAATTTCAGGTGAAAGAATGAGCTGAACCCCGGCAATCAGAGCCAGGTCGCACTCGCCCGCCCGCAGACTCTGAGCCGCCAAGTGAACGGCTACCAATGACGACGAACAAGCTGTATCGACGGCTAAGTTAGGACCTTGCAAGCCGAGAATGTAAGACAAGCGCCCGGATGCGAAGCAAAAGCCATTGCCCGTAGTGGCATAAACGTCGGCTTCGGTAGGTTTGCCGCCATTCAGCTGAACTCGAGCAAAGTAATCGTTCTGACCGATACCTAGAAACGTCCCCGTACGGCTACCGACCAGCTGGCTCGGTGCTTGTCCAGCATGCTCTAAAGCTTCCCAGCACACCTCTAACAGCAAGCGCTGCTGCGGGTCCATACTCAGAGCTTCGCGGGGCGAAATGCCAAAAAATGAAGCATCAAAGCGATCGACCTGCGAGAGAAACGCACCTTCGCGAGTGTAAATTTTGCCAGGCGTATTGGGATCGGGATCGTAGTATTCGTCAACGTTCCAGCGATCGCCGGGAATGCTGCCTACTGCATCTTTGCCATTCTGCAGAAGCTGCCAAAACGACTGCGGGTCGTTAGCCTCCCCCGGAAAACGACAGCTCATACCAATGATGGCGATGGGCTCGGTCTTGGCTCGTTCTGCCGCCTCCAACTTTGCTGCCGCTTCATCCAACGCCAGTAGGATGCGCTGCGATGAAGTCAAAGTTGGTTTTGCCGGGTCTGCCGTTTGCGTCATAGTCCCTTTAATCGCTCAACAGAGCTTCAAGTCGATTCAGTTTGGCCTCAATGGAAGCTTCGATCTCTTCCCCGGACAGCGCTTCAAAATCCAACGGTGAGGATGCATGGCTGGCCGCTCGTTCGACCGCTAGCTCGTGAGACAAAGCGTCCGTCGACCACCCCATCACCCCTTCAGCTAGATAGGTCGCCAAGGCGTCAATGGTGGGAGATTCAAATGTCAGCGTTGACGGCAGAGATCGGTCTAAGCCCACTTCGAGTCGATTCTTGAGTTCCACCGCCATAAGCGAGTCCATGCCCATCTCGAAGAAGCCCAAATGCGGATCGGGCAGTTGCGACTCGGGCAATTGCAAGACCTGAACGACCTCGGACTGGAGATGATCCACCAGTAAATCGTGCCGCTCGCTGGCTGGCGCAGCATCCAACTCTTGCCAAATAGCTCGCTGCTGCGCGATCGCCTCGTCCGACTCCACGCTAGAACCACTGTCTTCGGCAATCCAATCTCTCAGCAGTGAGGGCACGCTCCGCACTGCTGCCAGCCGGGCACCAAACGTCGGCCAGTCAATCGGCAGCACTCCCATCTGAACGGCATCACCAGCTAATGCACGCTCTAGAGCACGCAACCCTTGAGTCACGGACATCAGGGTTACCCCCTGGCTGGACAGGCGATCGCGGTGTTCCGGATTGAGAGCGGCAGCCATCCCCGCCTCTTCCCAAGGTCCCCAGTTGATGCTGGTCGCGGATAAACCACGGGCGCGACGATAGTGAGCCAGAGTGTCGAGGAACGCATTAGCGGCAGCGTAGTTCCCCTGCCCAGGCGAACCCAGTAGCCCAGCCATAGAGGAGAACATGACGAAGAAATCGAGCGGGCGATCGCCCAAAATCTGGTGTAGAGTCCACGCGCCGTCCACTTTAGGTGCCATGACGCGCGCAAAGCGCTCCCAAGTTACCTGCCGCAGAATGCCGTCGTCCAACACTCCTGCTGCATGCACGAGGCCTTTCAAGGGCGGCATCGACCCATCGATGTCCTGCAAAACCTGAGTCATCTGAGTGCTATCGGCCACGTCCGCTTGGAGCACCTGCACTCGCGCTCCGCTTGCTTCCAAATGCACAATTGCTTCTCGTGCTGCTGGTGAAGGACTGCGACGGCCGGTTAGAGCGAGATGCTTGGCACCATGACGGACCATCCACTCAGCAATCTCCAATCCCAGCGCGCCCAAACCGCCAGTAATCCAATAAGTTGCATCCGCTTGCAAAGACACCGTTGGAGACAGCGCGTCAGCTCCGCCAGACGACGTATCGGCAACCAAACGGGCCGCATAGCGATCGCCATCTCGGAACGCCAAGCCATCTTCGCCGCGAGTGTCCAGAATTTCAGGTAGCAGAACATCAACGTCTTCGTCTGTCCCTGTTGGAGCGAGATCGACTGCGCCTCCCCAAAAATCGGGATGTTCCCAAGCCAAAACTTTCCCCAGTCCCCACAAGGGCGCCTGAGCGAGGCCCGTTCCCCACTGCAGGACTGGGGCAGCTCCTCGCGTCACGAGCCAAAGCCGTGGAGTACTTTTCTGCGAGTTACCCACCAGGGCCTGGATGAAATGCAGTCCGCTGGCACAACCGAGACCTCGAGCTCGCTCTAGTGACGACCGGTCAAGCTCGGCATCTGTAGGAGCGTCGAGACCCCATAAGTGAATGGCACCTCGAAAAGGATGCCGCAAAGCAGTAGCAGAATCTTCAACCCAGGTGGAAAAGTCTTGCGGTTGAGACGGGTCGAGCGTCCAGCTGCCATCGTCATGGCGATCACAGTTCTCTCCCGCATAGGCGATCGCGCAAGCGTGACCCAACTGTCGCAGTTTTTCTGCTAGCGCTTTGCCGACACCACCACGATCGGCCAAAATCAGCCAACTTCCTGGTTCTACCGTCGAAACTGGCGAGTTTGATCGCGGCAGTTTTTGCCAATCCAACCGATACAGCCACTGACTTACCACAGCCGTGTCCACGTGCTGTTTGTGCTGCTCGATCAACGAACTCAACAATTTTGGTAGAGTTTCTGCCTCGGTGGCCGAAAATTGACGAGTTGCCCCCAACATCTGGGCCAGTTCTTTAGCGTCACCTCGATGCAATAGCTCCATTACAAGAGATTGAGCAGCACCATCGACAGTGCCATTCGTCGCTTGCCGCTCGAGCTTCGGTTCTTCAGGCCAATACCGTTCTCGCTGCCACGGATAGGTTGGTAGGGATAGACGATGCCGAACAGAGTCACGGTCGATTCCAGCCCAATCAACATCAACACCACGAACATAGAGTGCGCCGAGACTCTTCAGCAACGTCTGCCCATCCTGCTTCCCAGGTCGCAAGCTGGGCAACCAGAGTAATGGGCCGCGCTTGTGGTTTTCGTCATCGGGGACACAGTGACGACCCATACCTAACAACGTCGGCTTTGGTCCTAGTTCCAGGAAGATCCGGTACTTCTTCTGACGTAGCGTGTCGATCGCGGCTGCAAATCTGACAGGCTCGCGCACGTGACGACACCAGTAGTCTGCTGTTGCAATGTCAGCCGCCGCGAGCTCCCCAGTCAAGTTGGAAATCAAATCCAGTTGTGGCTGTGAGTAGGTAATCGTCTCGGCTACTTGCCTAAAATCTGCCAGCATCGGCTCCATCAGCGGCGAATGGAACGCGTGAGACACCTGGAGTCGGGTTGCTTTAACTCCCTTGGCCTCAAAAGCCTTAGCAACTGCCTCAACAGCTCCTGCCACACCCGAAATAACCGTATTCTTGGGGTCGTTGATAGCAGCGATCGCCACCTGACCGACCTCAGAAGCAACTGATGCAACTGCCTCAGATACTTCAGCCTCAGACGCCATCAATGCAGCCATCGCGCCTCCACCAGGAAGTGCCTGCATCAAGCGCGCCCGAGCCGCAATCAGTTTGAGTCCATCTTCAAGGCTGAAGACGCCAGCTAGACATGCGGCAACGTACTCGCCAACGCTGTGACCCATGACAACCGAGGGGTCGATCCCCCAGGAAAGCCAAAGCTGGGCCAGAGAATATTCGAGGGCGAACAGAGCTGGCTGCGTATATGCGGTCTCATTCAGCAGCCCACTTTCGCATCGGTCGGAATAGAGGACTGATAGCAGCGGCTCGTCGAGATACTCGCTGAGGATGTCGTGACACCGATTGAGGGTTTGGCGGAACCTGGGCTGCGTGTCGTACAGGTCGCGCCCCATATTCACGTACTGCGAGCCCTGCCCTGTAAACAAAAAGGCAATTTTCTTTGACTTACGAGCCGTGGTTCCGTAGAGCGTTCCTGCCCGATCGCGATTGCCTTCTGCAAAAGTATCCAGCTGCTCCCGCAGTTCCTGAGCTGTGCCACCGACGAGAGCAAGCCGATGCTCGAAATGCGCTCTCCCAAGCCCTGCGGTAAAACAGAGGTCGGCCATCGATACCCCTGGATGCTCTGCCAAATAAGAGGTGTATCGACGCGCTAGGTCGCGCAACGCCTGTTCGGTTTTCGCCGACAGAGGCAACATGTGCAGGGGGCGATCTTCGCCTCGCCGCGATGCACGAGTCTGTTTCCCATTCAGCGATCGCATTGCGGTATGAGAAGCACCGTTTAATCTTCCTGAGAGGGGCATCAGGCTTAAAGAACGGTCCCCACTCGAACCTAAGTTTGAAACGCGATTATCGTCGTATTTCGCAGTGTTGACCAGAGAGGGAGGTGCTTCCTCGAAAATGGCATGCGCATTCGTACCGCCAAATCCAAACGAGCTAACCCCAGCCAAACGGCGGTGCCCGATGTCGCTCTGCCAAGGTTGAGGCTGCGTCGGGATCGCAAAAGGCGTGCCGTCCAGAGAGATCAATGGATTGAGCTCTCTAAGGTGGAGATGTGGCGGAATCTCCTGATGCTGCAGAGCCAGAATCACCTTGATCGCACCTGCCATGCCAGCAGCATTTTCCAGATGGCCGATGTTGGTCTTCACTGAGCCAATCCAACAAGGTCGATCTGCCTGACGGTCCTTACCCAGAACAGCTTGGATCGATCGCATCTCAATCGGATCGCCGAGCGAAGTGCCCGTGCCGTGGGCTTCAATGTAATCAATCTGATTCGGCGCGACACCAGCATTAGCAAGTGCTTGCCGAATCACAGCCTGCTGAGACGGTCCGTTGGGTGCAGTCAAGCCATTGCTAAGCCCATCCTGATTGACCGCAGTGCCGCGAATGAGTGCCTGAATCGTATCCCCGGCAGCGATCGCATCCGACAGCCGCTTCAGCACCAGAACTCCGCACCCTTCGCCCCGCACGTAGCCATCAGCACTGGCATCGAACGTCTTACAACGTCCGTCGGGAGCCATCATCCGAGATTGCGAATACGCAATAGTTGGATCGGGAATCAGCATCAAGCTAACGCCACCGGCTAGACAGGCGTCCGTCTCTCCACTACGGAGGCTTTGACATGCCATATGGAGAGCCACAAGGGAAGACGAGCATGCCGTCTCAACTGCTAAGCTCGGCCCGCGCAGGTTGAGGAAGTAGGAGAATCGACAGCTCGATACGCTTAGCGTGCCACCCACGCCATCGTAGGGCGAGGAACGGCCAATATTCCGGGACAACACCCTCGTAAAGTCTGTATTGCCACAGCCGATGAAGAACCCGGTCGGACTACCCGACAAGCTAGTCGGGTCAATCCCTGCATGCTCCAAACTCTCCCAAGCCACTTCCAACACGACGCGCTGCTGCGGATCCATACGCTCCGCTTCGCGCGGTGAGATCCCGAAAAAGCTAGGGTCAAAGCTGTCAACCTGCTGAAGAAAACCTCCCCAACGAGTGTTCATTTTCCCCGGTGTCGCCGGAACCTCGTCATACAAGGCATCTACATCCCAACGCTCCGGAGGAACTTCAGAGATCGCATCTACACCAGAGTGCAATAGCTTCCAATAAGACGCTGGGTCGCTCGCACCTGGAAAGCGACATCCCATGCCAACGATTGCAATCGGTTCCATTTGGAAATGTCCACGAGGTGGTAAACAGCAGCACGCGCGAACTCAAATTGAGTCGTAGCTAGTGAGTCACCGACCTAGCAAAGTCCTTAAAGGAGTTGGCGTTAAGCTGCAAAGCCTTCTCAATCGAGCCTCCATCGGCCATAACCTGCATATTGCGGTTGATAGGCCAGAGGAAGGTCATGGGTTCGAAAAAGCGGCGGAACTCAATCAGCAATCGCCGATGGTGTTCTTGATTAGCGTGAAAGCCTTCATGCTCTTCGCACAAACACCGTTTCATCCAGTGCAGCGCATCACTATCCGACATCTCGAACACAGGTGACTTGAGCAGTCTAAACAGGAGCAGTTCGAAGTAAGAGTCGCGTCGGAATACAGTCGGCATTGCCCCGGAGAGACCACCTGTCACATTCATCTGAGCCATGTAGACTGTGAGATTCACCAACAGTCGTTCGTAAGGAGTGGGTTCAGGAAAGTCGTTCCAAAGTTCTTGGGAAATAAACTGCGAGAACGTCGTATGGAAGGACTCGTCAAGCATGTGGTAGTAGGAAACTGCCGTTGGCGCGGGAATATCCTCACCTTTCTTCTTCAGCTTTCGGTAGTACTTAAAGTAGTGCTGCTCGTAACACTTGAGCGACATGTTGCCGATCATCCGGATGGCAAAGTACTGAGAAGCCAGAAATGGAGAACTGCCCCAGTTCAGCGTGAAAAACTTCTGCACCGAACCTTGCGAAACTAGCCCGCCCAAACCTCCTCTAGTAGAGGGAATTGATGCGTCATCGGCTTCTCTCTCTTGCAGGAACGCTGAATAGTTGTCGGCATATCCACTATTCATCCATTGGGTAACTAAACGGAAGGCATTTTCGCAGACGGCATTCAACCCACTCGATACGGGCTGACTGACTTGACTTAGATTTTGAGCCAACTGTTCTAGCGGCTTCGGAGTTGAAGCAGATTTAGCTATGGCAGCTCGCCTCGGATCGCCTAAGCCCTTCTTGCCAAGCAGCGCCAGCTTGACCTTGTAGCCAATTTTCTGAAAAGTCCGAATATGAGTGTGCTCTTGCTCAGTCTCGAGCTCCAATTCCTTACATAAGGTGCCGTAGCCGGACACCGTTCTAAAAACACCTTCAGTCACCTGATTGTAAAGACACGTATTCGCTTCAGTCGCAGCAGTATGGTTGTACTGGCCTACCCAAAAAAGGTGGTTGAGAGCAAGTCGCTGAGCCTCAGTCGCTTCTTCATACAAAGGCGTTCCATACAAAATTGAAAGGTCGGGGGTTCCCCAATAAACACTGTCGTTTTCAGCATAGTCAAACGACTTGTTCAGAGCCTCCATATGCTCCGTGTAATCTGACTGAGTATTATTGAAGTATGTCTTCTCAAAAACCTTCATGTGTCTTCTTGGCTTCGACCCTTGAACAGAAGAAGCTTCCAAATCTTTTTTAGGCAATTGAGCTGAAGCAACCACAAGCCAACCCTCATCTAAGCAACGTCAAGTACCCTTTACAAGACCTATGAAACAGAAACTAGTGAGTCTCCTAAGTATTTCGAGAGGCTCTTGACTGTGGGGTAGTCGTAAAGAATAGTTGCGTCAATCTCTTTGCCCAACCATTCTTCAAGCTCCCCCGTCATTCCTATAGCAGCCGATGAATCTAAGCCGAAACGATCAAAAGCGATATCGACGTCAACATCTTCGGACTCTACATCGAGAAGTTCTGCAAGGTAGGTAACAATCCAATCCTGAACTTCGGCAGATCCAATAATATTCGAACCGCTCATCCCTACCTACCTCAGAACACTTTAAGGCCTATATTCAACGCCAAGTTAAGCTGTATTAACATTTTTGTCAGTAGATAAAATCAACACTCTTTCTCCTTCAGGACATGAACCTAAAATACACTCATGTTTTGTAGCCTATGCGACCACAAATAATGTCTTGTAAGCGACATTAATGCGAATAAGTCACGATCTAATTCTCCGACAAGAAATAACTCTGACGGTGACTATTTACCCTTTCGCGTGATGATGATTGCGGGCTGTCTCAGTTACATGTTGTTTGCAGTAAAAAAACTGCGCGCATCTTCACTCTCTAGCCCCGCAGCATCATTTCACCTCGACTAGTCTCATTAAGATGGTTCATCATTAGAATTGAGTGGAGTTTCAGTGCGCGAACCAGACATTCATTGATGAAAGTCATCCACATAGCGCTATTTTCAGCAGCTCTTACAGTTCTCAAAGTCATCTTCACATCTGCCAGCCTTGAGTATCACGCTTGACAAATCCCAATCGTGAAGTTTCACAGGTGAAATAAATTTAATTGCCCCAAGACATTGAGCATTTCGGTGAAGTTGCTTGTCAGCATGAGAGCTAGTCGACCATGTGACGACGGCAGGCATCTCTAAAGCAGTTAGCATGCCAACTCAGAGTTGTGTTGATGGTCTCTTGAGAAAAACAGGTAGAGCCGTCACTATCTTGCAAGACCAAAACGAGGGCTGATCAGATAGCTCTCGTCGCTGGGCTTACGCCCCTCCAAAAGCCACTGCTTCGCAATAGTTGCAGCCAACTTCTTAACGCGTCTCGAAGGGTTGTTCTTAAGATAGGCTCTCATCGTCTGAGGTTCTAAGCAAAGGAATTCCGCCGCTTGCTCGTGAGTAAGCCCGAAGGCCATGCGGAAGTCCAAAGGATGAATTTCGTACATCTCTTGAATGATCTGGGCCAGTCGATCCGACATGGCAGGAAACGAAGTACTACTCATCGGTCAAGCCCCCATAATGGTCAAATTCATCGCCTCTCTCAGGATTGGATCCAATAAATCAATGATGTCGCCAAAAAAAACAATCTATTCAGAGTGTGAAACATCATTATCCCGCTGGAGAGAACAGATGGGCCGCAATCCCAACATTCACGCCCAGAAGCGCCATCAAGCTAAAACATCCTCCATTTCAGTCAAACCAAGTAGGCCAAGTGAGAAAGACACCACAGACAATTCAAGTATCGAAACAAGCTGCAAACGAGAAGTTAATTAAGCCTAGACCCTGATGACTCTGCACCTTCATGTTCTCTTCAAAATACTCTAAACATACTCCTCACTACCGTGTCAACAAACCATCAGGTTGTAAAAGATACATACTATTTAGGCACAAGCATCCTATGCACAATCATGTAAGCTTAAGGCAACAGCATCAAAACCAGAGACATAGCTCACTGCAGACTCCAGAAACATCTTACGATCCAAAATAGTTATCTTTACGCACCACTTTAAACACACTCCCTTTCACCGTGTCTGTAAGTAGAATTACACTCTTGACAGATGCCTTGCCTGAGATGGCTGCGAAATGCCAAGCTTCGAAAAATTAATATCAAAACATCCTCAATCCAAGTCAGTGCAGGAAGCCTGTCCTCAAAGGCATACGGAGCAAAAGTCTTTAGCAACATGTCGGAGCACCGCTGAATTAGGAAGGTTAGACGACAGTCAAGCTTCGACCGATACAAAGCTAAGTTTAAGATCACGGGCATTGACTCTACACACACAAAATTTGCCTAAAACTTGTAGATAAAATCAACACTATTGCTGTTTGAAAGAAGTTGTACGAAGAAATTAGGATATCTTATCGGCGTAATTTGGTTGGTCAGTCCATAGCATTGACGGAGCAAGAGAGAGCAGTGCAATAATCGAGTAATGCTTTCTCGAAATCTGCTCGGGTTTCATCGGCCAAGGATCTGCCACATGCTGAGCTATGGATGAGAAACATGGTTGCCGTTCGGAGGTATAGGGTGTCAGTCGTTGTCAAACAAAGTTTTGCGTGCTGTGGCTAAGCTGACTTGGTAAGAGCTTTGAGGGCACAACAGTTATATTTAGCCAGTTAACAGAATTCGATTGACCATGTACGAGATTCGCAATGTATTTTACTGGCCGAAATATCTTCCTAGTTAGACCTGACACTCCTTTTATTTGCCGTAAATAGCAGGTTAGCTATGAACATTAGCGTCGCCCGAAATGAGTCCGACCTTTTGCTCGAGAGCGAGACAATACTTGACATTCTTCGCGCTAGGGTAACCGAACAACCCAACCGCATTGCCTATATCTTTCTTCGAAGGGGTGAGGAAGAGCAAATACGTCTCACTTATGAGGACTTGGGGAAGCGAACTCAGGCGATCGCTGCACATCTCCAGACTTTGACCGAACTCGGTGATCGCGTATTGCTGCTCTTTCCCCCGACTATAGATTTCGTAATTGCCTTTCTGGGATGCTTGCGTGCCGGTACAGTCCCCGTTCCTGCTTATCCTCCTAGGCGGAATCAGAGTATGTCTAGGCTCGAAACGATCTTGGCTGACTCGGGTACAAATGTTGCACTAACAACAGAATCTCTATTGCAAGGGATGGGCGAGCGATTTAAACAAAATCCGACATTAGCTCGCTTAGAGATCGTATCCATTGACAATATTGACTCTGGTAAAGCTGATATGTGGTCTTCACCAGATATCGGTAGTGATTCCTTGGCATTCTTACAATATACGTCTGGCTCTACAGGAAAGCCGAAGGGGGTCATGGTCAGTCATGGCAACCTCATGCATAACTCTGCGACTATTTACCAATGTTTTGGCCATTCTCAAGAAAGTCAGGGTGTCATTTGGCTGCCTCCGTATCACGATATGGGGCTCATTGGAGGCATTGTTCAACCACTTTATGCTGGTTTCCCAGTGGTCCTAATGTCACCTATTGATTTTTTACAGAAGCCATTTCGATGGCTACAGGCAATCTCTCGCTATCGTGCAACTACTAGTGGAGGTCCTAACTTTGCCTATAAACTGTGCTTGCAAAAAGTCAAACGAGAGCGGCTTCACGAGCTCGATCTAAGTTCTTGGAAAGTTGCCTTCAATGGAGCCGAAACTGTTCGTGCTGAAACTCTAGAATGGTTTTCAAATACGTTTCAAGAGTGCGGTTTCCGCAAGGAAGCATTCTACCCATGTTACGGGATGGCAGAAACAACCCTGATTGTTGCGGGCGGTGCTCTGGAGGAATCACCTAAAGTCACTTATGTCGATCGCGATGCGTTCGCACGTCACGAGATTGTTAGCCTTAGCAAGGACTTAGGAAATAGTCAGGCTATCGTAAGCTGCGGTAGCACGACTTGGCTGGGGCAAACAGTTAGGATCGTCGACCCAGAAACGTTGATTAGCTGTCCGCCTAACCGAGTTGGAGAAATTTGGGTAAGTGGAAAAAGTGTTGCTCAGGGATATTGGAATACACCTGAACTGAGCGACCAGTACTTTGCCGGCTATCTAAAGGATAGTGAAGAAGGTCCGTTCCTCAGAACAGGAGATTTAGGTTTTCTACGAGAAGGAGAACTGTTTATTACTGGACGAATTAAAGATATGTTCGTTTTACGCGGACGCAACTATTATCCTCAGGATATTGAGCTAACTGTTGAAAAGAGCCACTTAGCTCTTAAACCATCTAGTGGTGCAGCATTTACTATCGATATTCAAGGCGAAGAACGTTTGGCGATCGTGCACGAAATTGAAAGGGAGTTTCGACGCGAGCTGAATATTGATGAGGTATTTGGTAACATTCGCGAGAGAATTAAAACCGAGCACGACCTGAGTGTCTTCGCGATCGCCCTTACAAAGCCCGGAAGTCTTCCCAAGACTTCGAGTGGAAAAGTTAGACGTCATGTTTGCCGAAGCGGATTTATAGAAAAAAGCCTGGACACTCTTTCTGTCTGGGAATCAGCTGGAAAAAGTGGTTTTATATAAGGTAGAGAAATCGATTGATTTCTATGTGCGAGGCAATTTCGCAAAGCGATTGTCAATCTCATGCGCCCTACGCAGCTTTTAATAAGCATAATGACTTTAATACTCATTCCTTTCAATACTTTCAACTCATAAATAGGTATCGTCTATGTGAGCTACAGCCTTTCTTAGGCTAGTACCTCTTGCACGAATAGCAAAGCTGGTCAGACCCAAGCAGAATGGAGTCTCGCCCTTCTGATGCTGACCAATAATGAACTACTCTCGCCTCCAAACGGTTCCCTCCAGGGATTTTCGACGCTACTGCGGCCTCACCCCCCGAGTTTTCCATCAATTGGTGAGCATCCTCGTCGATGACCTACCCCACAGTGGTCAACGAGGTGGACAACCCCGCTTCGGCATTGAAGAGCAACTGCTGATTGCCCTCGAATACTGGCGCGAATATTGCACCTACTTCCACCTCGCTCAAAGCTGGCAAATCTCGGAAGCGACCATTTGCCGCATCGTCCGTCGAGTGGAAGATGCCCTCAAAGCCAGCGCTCAATGTCAACTGCCAGGCAAGACTCGCTTGAGCAAGGCTGGGTCTGAGCTGTCGATGGTTCTCGCGGACGTGATGGAATTGCCGATTGAACGCACCTGTTTGACGACAATGATAATGGGCTCTTCCCAGCTTTTGGGGAAGCAAGTTGCTTCCCCTCCGAGCGCATGATTCGGACCAAGCTCATGTGGCTATAATGAAGCGCTTGGCAAGCAAGTCTAATCCAGCACGTCCATACATTTGACGCTTTAACATTTTCAGTCGATTGGTGAGCCCCTCAACCGGTCCATTGCCGATCTCTGTAGTCAAACTAGCTTTGACGGCAGCATAGTCATCCACCAGACCAGCCGCAAACGACTGGAAGGGTTTGATGAGGCTACTGGCCCTCGCCTTCTCCAGCCAGGGGGCCAAAGCGTCTACCTCACGGTGTCGGAGCAGCTGCAAAAACTCCTCCGCCAGGTGAATGATCGCGGCCAAGGCCGGATGCCGCTGGACGAGCAGCTGCAAGAGTTCTTGGTCATCTGTCTGTCGATTCTCGGGGTTGAGCAGTATCAAATAAGCCGACCGGCGAGAGGTCAGGGGATGAGGGGATTGAGGTACAAGCACCTTGGACAATAGCCCCTCGGGTTTTCCCCGAACCGGTAAACCTTGCGCCTCATGTACTCCCCTCAGAGCATTTTCTTGCTGGGTGAGGTACGGCTCGTAAAGTTGACCGTCTCCAGAACGAGGCTTGAGAGTCGGAACATACCTCACAAAATCGGAAAACGCTCTGAAGGCATTCATTTAGAGTTTCTACCTCCCTATTCCCCTGATTTACAGCCAGCAGAGCGGTTGGGACCTTTGATCTGACTTCTTTGGATCTCATACCCCGCAGCTTGCTGCGATGCGAATCTCAGCGTCTGAAAGGCGCTGTCGAGCGAAGCCGACGCGCGAAGCGTGAGAGGCGTAGCGAGGTCATATCCCGATGCTTGCACCGGGGATGTTCATTGATGAACCGCTGGCTCATCGAGATTTCAATAGTTTTGAGGCCCTCGAACAAGTCTTGGCTCAACGTTGCCGGTACCTCAGCGCTCAGATGAGTGACTTCATTCAAGGCCTCACTGATTTTCACTGGTGGCCAAACCAGACGCCTACTTATATGAGGGGGTAAATATGCAAATTTCGTATCACTCAACAACACTCACAAGTGTTCTGATTGACGCGATGCACTTTAGTCGTGGTGTCTCAGGAACACTGACAAATCACAGACTAGCTGTGCAGCCAGTAGGCGGAGGAATAGCTCGATCTGATTTACCCTGTCGAAAAGTCTGCTGTTCTCTAGAGCATTTTTCGATGCTTACAGCCTGACCCGACCCCCATCCGCGTTCAGCAATCGGTAACAGAAAGTCCATCTTTATCTACGTAAAGATGGACCGTCATCATGTGCACTACATGCCTTGTAATGGCAAATCGATTAATGCCTGGCACGCTTATACGCCAGAACCGACACCCACATAAGAGCCGTAAAAAAACAAGCCCAGAACAGCAATTGCACTCGCTCCAGCAACAAAAGCTACAACCCAAAGCGGTATGCGCGGTTGACCAGTCATGTGAAAAAGCTCTCCTAAATATGGTTTGGCAAACGCTAATTCAAGAAATAGCTCGAAAACAGCAGTGCTGTCGTAAAGATTAGCAACAACCCTAGGTACAGAGATGTGCGATTGAGCTCGACTGGTCTACTATTTGGATTCTGCTCGGCTTGCTCGTTTTTCTCAACCATGGCTTCCTACCGGGGAATGAACTGCATTGCAGCAATGGCTCCCACAAAAAACACGGTGGGAACACCTAGGGTGTGAATGGCTAGCCAGCGCACCGTAAATACGGGGTAATAGACTGGCTCTTCAGAGTTGAACGTGGAATTAGTCATGATTTGACGCCGGGAATGCTACGGAGTGCTACAAAAATCTGAAGTGCTATTTCGCTAGCTCGGAAATGTCATTAACCGCCTCAAAGCGATCGCCGACAATAGGCAGCTCCTGACGGACAACCGAAAAATATTCGTCCGGACGCGGAGTGCCAAAAGCATCATAGGCTAGCCCCGTGCTCACGAACAGCCATCCAGCCATAAACAAAATGGGAATGGTTAATCCGTGGATCAACCAATACCGAACGCTGGTAATGATATCGCTAAAGGGACGTTCGCCAGTCGTACCTGCCATTGTTAAGTGCGCCTCCCTACGGCTGCTTTGCACTACTCTTTGTGAATCCCATGATACAGATTATGAGTCGATTTGTAAATGATTGTGTATCTACAACAGGTTGGCTATATGATGCGCAGCTACAACGATTCTCAGTAAAAATGCAGTGTCTCGCCTCGCCGAGATTACGCTTCTGGAATGGTTCAAAGAGCTCCTGTTTGAGGGCAGATCGAGCGTGCGAGACATGCAATCGTCTTCTCTAGCTCCCAATTTCAGGTGCTATAATCCTAGTCCGGAGATGAGAGCTGACCCCCCTCGGCTCCATCTCCTCCACGCAGTTTTTTCCCGGTCTCAGATGCCAATGCTCTGCGAGGTTGCTAAAGCATCCTCCAGGAATTAGTTTGATTTGGGAGCTCATAACTGTTGGTTGCGGGTGTGGTATATGGGTTGTGCCCTAGCCTTCCAAGCTAGAGAACTGGGTTCGAGTCCCAGCACCCGCTTTGATGTTGTGTGACAGATTCATTGTCTGGACTTTTTCGAAACGCTGAATATCGGGTCTTCCCTGATAAGAAGTAATTTTCTCAGCGATTTCCAAATTGCTTCTAGCTCTGGCGACTGTAGCCAGAGATTGGAATAATAGATGGGACACACAGCGATCGCCTGAGAATGTCAGTAACTGTGCCGAACTTGATGGAGCCCCCAGTTTTTGAAACTTCTAAGATCTTGGGTTTCCCAGTGAGTATTGTCCGCTCAACTGCTGCCGACGCCGAAGCCCCTGTAGACTCATCTTGTTATATGGAGAGGCTGCACGAGTGGATGACGACGCGGCGAGGTGCCCACATCATTACGTTCAATGCCGAGATGGCTATGCTGGGGCAGCGAGATAGCGAGTTCGCCCGCGTTTTGCGTGCAGCTGATATGTTAGTGCCCGACGGTGCGGGTATTGTATTGGCGCTCAAGTTACGGGGAATCTCTGCTCAGAAATGTGCGGGGATCGAGCTGGCGGAAGCGTTGCTGAGTGCAGCTGCATGCGAGCAACAGTCGGTTTTCGTTATTGGTGGTAAGCCTGATGTGTTCGATACTGCGATACAACATTGGCGAGATCGCTTACCCGCACTCAATGTCGCCGGACATCACGGCTACCTGAATGCAGAGACTGAAACAGCTGTCCTAGAGCAGATTCAACAGCAGCAACCTCAGCTCATCTTGGTGGGTATGGGCGTACCGCGTCAGGAATTTTGGATTCGCGATCGCCGCCACTTAGCGCCACACGCCCTGTGGATTGGGGTAGGTGGTAGTTTAGACGTCTGGTCGGGGACGAAAAATCGGGCACCGCTATGGCTGCGGGACCACTACTTGGAATGGCTGTATCGACTTTACCAGGAGCCTTGGCGGTGGCGACGAATGTTGGCCTTGCCGCATTTTGCGTGGGAAGTGCTTCTGCGGGGAGATAAATCTTAGATGACAGCAGGTCTGCCACCAACAGAATCTGATGCTGCAACAGATGACCCAGCGCTGGAGATTGCGAGCGAGGCTCTAAATGTACGCGAGCCGCACTACTTGGAGCTAGAGCGGATTGCGAATTTAGCACTCAGTGACTTTAAGCTGGATGGTGCGACGGAGGCGATCGTCAACATTCGTCAAGTCGTCAAGTATTTCGACGCGCGCACCTGCGTGCTGCGCGGCCTCGATTTCCAGGTGGCACGCCGCGAATTTGTCTTCATCACCGGGGTGTCGGGTGCTGGTAAGTCCACGCTGTTGCGCTTGCTATACGGGGCCGAACGGCCGACTCGTGGCACCGTACAGGTGGCAGGGATGGTCGTGAGTGATTTGAGATCGCGCTCCCTGGCATTGTTTCGTCGCCGCATCGGGGTGGTGTTTCAAGACTATCAACTGCTACCGAATCGAACGGTGGCTGAAAATGTTGCGTTCGTGTTGCGAGCCCAAGGGTTACGACCGAGTGACGTGCGGCGTCGGGTCGAGCCCGCTTTGAATTTAGTGGAATTGTGGGACAAGCGCGATCGTTTTCCGCGCACTCTCTCAGGAGGCGAACAACAGCGCGCTAGTTTGGCCCGAGCGATTGCCAACTCGCCTGTTTTGCTGCTAGCAGACGAACCCACAGGTAATTTAGATCGAGAGAATTCGCTGCGGGTTTTGCACATTTTAGAGCGACTTAACGCTTGCGGCATCGCAACGGTAGTCACGACTCACGATCCTGCTCTGCTCGAACCCACTTGCCATCGTATCGAAAACCTGAGTAAAGGGGCTTTACATCGAGTTCGCTAATTGCTGAAAGCAACGCTGAGACTGTGAAGAAGATGACGGAAGACTTGAAAACAGTGTGGCGAGAGCGATTAGCAGTCGGTTTTGCCAAAGCTTTTTACGTGTTGGGAGAAACGTGGCTAGGGCTGCGGCGAGGAGGCTGGCTCAATTGGGCTGCGGTCAGTACCTTAGCGGTTTTGTTGTTTGCCGTAGGCACTAGCTTACAAGTGTCCTGGCAGCTCGACGGCCTGTTGCAAGCTCTGGGAGATCGGGCGGAGATCTCGGTTTACCTGAAGCCCGAGGCCAGTGGCGAAAAGCTGCGTCCTACCGTCAGGCGGTTAGATGACGTGGTAGAGGTGCGTACGATCTCAAAGGAAAGGGCGTGGCGCGAATTAGTGGAGGTGATGGGAGCCACCGAGTCGGATGCAGTGACCGAAAGTTTGGGTGGTAACCCCCTGGTGGATAGTTTGCGCGTGCGCGCCAAGTCCGCCGATGCCTTACCTATGCTGGCGGCTGCTTTGGAGCGAATGAAAGATGTGGCTGAAGTGCAGTATGGCAGCGAAGCGATCGCTCGTTTGGAGCGAGTTCGCGATGGACTGCGGTTGGGCTCGATTGCAGTTACAGGCGGGTTAACGATAACAGCGATCTCGGTGGTTACGACCACGATTCGACTGATCGCGATCGCGCGCCGCCGCGAAATCGAAGTCATGCAGTTGGTAGGGGCAACCGAGCGCTGGATCTATTTACCGTTTTTCTTGCAGGGCGCCTGTTTTGGCATCTTCGGAGCGATCGGGGCGTGGGGATTGACGGCGATCGGTCGGCGAGCTGCTGGGAACGTATTGGCTCAAGTGTTTACCATGCAGCTGGCTAACAGTCAGACGGCTATTGCAATCGAACGCATCTCGCTCCCGTTACTGTTACTGTGTGCAGGACTAGGACTGGGTGCTTTTAGTAGCTTTGTTGCCGTTCGTCAGGCGATCGCCCGGCGAATTTAAGCTTATCTTCCATCACAAACCACTGATGCTCTTGGCCCCTGCCGTTAGGATCGAGACAAATGTGGAGATTTGGGCTTTATCGTGGCTTCCCACTCTGAGGTTAAAGCGTATCTAGCTTGCTGGCTGCAGCTCGGCAAAGCGATTGACGCGCACTGCCAGGCGTTACCCGACAAGATTCAGCTGGAGTCGGTCTTGGGAGTCAGCGCATTTAGTCCTGAGTTCGAGCAAGTTTGGCGCGCGATCTCGACCCGAGCCGAGCGGTGCTATCTCGAGGGTACGAACGAAAGCATTGCCGACCTGTTGAGCGATCGCTGGGCGATTACCGATTGCAGCCGCTGTGGTCTGCACATTCCAGTGCGTGAAGATGGCCAAGTAAACCTAGGACCTTGCCCCTGTGCTGACATGACAGAAACTTGGCCAAACACTGAAACATTACCGCCTCGATGCTATGCCGGTATGGTCGATCCGACGGTCCTCAGGCTGCATCAAGTTCGCGATCGCCTTGAAGCTCGCGTTTATTCCTCATAACCCGACAGCTGAGCCAAGTCTTCTAAAGGAAAGACACCCGGGTTAGGTTCGCCGTCGATGAACCAAGTGGGATAGCGCTGTACGCCTTTATCAATACATTCTTGAGCGGGGGGCGTACCTCGATCTCCGTTGGGCGAACATTCGACATAGGGGACTTTCTTGAACGCCGAGCCGAAGTAGGATTTTTGCTGCTGGCAGGCGGGACACCAGTGTGCGCCATACATCGTTCCACCTACTTCTTCAAGGTGGGCCGCTAGGTTAAGGGCTAGAGGACTGGGAGGTGGGGTTTGGTTGGCATAGACGCCGATCGTTACGACCAGCGTACAAAGACCGACAATCGTGCCGTTAAAAAATAGTTGCCCCAAATCAATCCAGTTACGTCCAATTAGCGTGGTCACCCAAATGAGCGCAACCAATACGATGGATACTGTGCAGTACAGACAAAAGGCCTTAAGTACGCCCACCATCAAATAGATCATGTAAACTTCGAAAGCCGCCATGCCGGTAGTCAAGGCAAATAAAGCGGGCCAGCGCCACTGCTTTACCAAGGGTAGGGATTGAGGCACGATCGCTAGTACCAACACTCCGAGGTAAGCTAGCAGTCCCCACAGTGCGGTTGGCAAACCCAAAAACATAGCCCAGCGGCTGCCGAGCACGAGGTCGCAGCTCATGCCGTCACTGCAGAGGACGACTTCAGTTGCTTGAAACTTGTTGATGGTGAGATAGGCCGTCAGCACGATGCCCATCACCGATAGGACGGTGAGGACAGTACGAGAATTGCGGTGTAGCCAGGGTTCGGATTCAGCGAAACGGGCAGTCATAACTTTGCAGCTGACAACAACAACAGGAGAGATCGCAATTGCACACTCTATTATGCAGGGCTCTATCTCACATGGTTAGTAGGGTACACACCATCAGCAACTAATTTGCGCTCGCCCGAAATTTCTGCTGTTGTTTCAAGTAGGCAAAGACAGATTTATCACCAATGTCGGGAGGGATGGCCTGGAGGCATTTCCGCAGAGCAAACACCAGGAATAAGACAGCCCAGAGTGCCAGTAGCCCTGGTTTGACTGTATCGGGAAGGATACCGGCCAAATGGCCCATTAGCAGAATAGGGACGAGCGGGGCTAGGATCGCGGTTTCTAGCCGCCCGAAGCAGAATGCCTCTTTGATAAAAATGCCAGTCAAGGCAGCAAAGGTGAAGCCTGTAGCCCACAGTACCGTCGGACGCTCGTAGATGGTTTGCAGGAGTGGCAGGTTAGAAGTGGCTGCTACAGCGATCGCTCCTACGCAGCCAATGGCCCAGAACAGTTGCAGTGCGCGATGCAATGGTGCCATGTAGATGTGAATGGTGACTAGGCTGATGCCCAAGGCCGCACAACCCAAGCCGTAAAGTATTGTCAGGATGGAGAGCACGACGGACTGTGTTCCTACACCCAATGCTAGTCCGGTACCGAGGGCAAAACATAACGCTGCGACCAGCAATCCAGCCCGATAAATGACGACTTCGCGACGATCTTCATCCGTGATGACGAAGTTACCAAATTGCCCTTGATAGACCTCTAGGTCAGATTGAGATGCAGACGATTGAGGGGCCATCTTCTTACTCTCCCAAACGCTCTTGCCTCAACTCTAACGCTTGCTTGCAGAGTTACGCGGTTCAGCTGGGTGGTACGAACCTCAGTTCGACGAGATCGCCGCGACGAGCGTGCAGGCGATCGCGGGCGCTGCCGCCATTTACAGCGATCTCAATCCAGCCATCGCTACCCACCAGGGCTAGTAATTCTCCTGCGGGACGATCTCCATAAGTTCGACATCCCGGCACGCGCTCGTTGCCAATGATGACAACCCACGAACTCGACTCGATCGGCTCACCGGCGAGATTTGCAATCAGATTGCCAAAGCGATCGATCGCTTGAATGCTGCCGATCCAGCCTCCGTCAGTTTGTTCGAGCGGAAATTGGGGCAACAACTGCAGCGTGTCGAGCTCTACAGGAGTGCCAACTCGATCGAGAGTCGCTCCTGCTGCTAAATGTGCGCCCACCGGAGCAAAAATATCTCGACCGTGAAAGGTAGTGCTGGCAGCGCGATCGCGCCAGTATTTGAGCTTATCCAACTCAACAGCCGCGATTGCCGGACTACGAGCCAGAACGCCACTGAATATACCGTTATCGGGGCCGACGAGGAAGCCTTCGGATATAGCGATCGCGACGGGCAGTCGCGACGTGCCTACCCCCGGATCGACGACGGCAACGTGAACGGTTCCGCGAGGAAAATATCGATAGGCAGTGGCGAGTTGATAGCTCGCAGCTGCTATGTCTTGGGGAGGAATGTGGTGCGTCAGGTCAATGACGTTTAAGTGAGGGGCGATGCAAGCGATTGTGCCTTTCATCGCACCGACGTAAACATCGCGATCGCCGAAATCAGTGAGTAGCGTCAGAATAGCGGCTTTGGGCACTTAGATACTCGCGATCCTTCACGTGGAAGGTTGGTACGGATTCAATATTATTTTTGCAAACTTGATGTCACTGCTCTTGGGATGCACTCGTAAAGATAGTTTCGAGTCTGAGTCACGAACTTTTGGCGATCGACAGAGCGAGATGAGCTAAGTGTCAACATTCTTGTCGCGTTAGCTGATTCTGTAGTTCTGGCTACAACTCATGTCTGAGTGCAACAGATATTTCTAAATCGAGCTGCTGTCTTATGTGGATATCCCACTCTATGGACTTTGATGCCTACGATCCGGGAGACTTTTATGACGAGATGTTCGTTCGGGCCGGCCAACCTCGTCCCGAAACTCGTCTGTTGGTAGAGACTCTCGAACGGCTACCTGCAGAGGAGCTGAGCCAGCGCCAAGCTGCCATTCAGAACATGCTGATGCGCTTGGGGGCGACGTTTAATGTCTACTTTGAAGGGCAGAATACGGAACGAATTCTGCCCTTCGACATCATTCCCCGCATTGTTGGTGCCGACGAATGGAATAAGCTCGAACGCGGACTCAAACAACGCATTCACGCGCTCAATCTGTTTCTACAAGATGCGTATGGCGATCGCCAGATCGCTAAGGACGGTCGCATCCCGGCCGAACTTATTTTGGGCTCCAAAGGATTTCTCGAACCCTGCATCGGATTAAAACCTCCGCAGGAGGTATGGTGTCACGTGATCGGCACCGATCTCGTGCGAGATCGCGATGGCCATTGGTACGTGCTTGAAGACAATTTGCGCTGTCCGTCGGGAGTGTCTTACATGCTGCAAAATCGGGAAGCGATGAAAAATACGTTTCCAGAGTTGTTCCAAGCAATGAACGTGCGTTCGATTGCCAACTATCCCGGTTATTTGCTCGAAACTTTACTCAGCTTGGCTCCCGACTACCGCCAAGATCCGACTGTCGTGGTCCTCACTCCCGGTCTTTATAACTCTGCTTACTTCGAGCATTCGTTCCTCGCCCAACACATGGGGGTGGAGTTAGTACAGGGCGAAGATTTGGTGGTGGTAGACGGCTGGGTGAACATGCGTACCACGCAAGGGCTCAAACCCGTTGACGTAATCTATCGCCGTATCGACGATACGTTTCTCGATCCACAAGTGTTCCGGGCTGATTCGCTCTTGGGCGTGCCGGGGTTGATGGAAGTTTATCAAGCCGGACGAGTGGCGATCGCCAATGCCCCCGGTACTGGAGTTGCGGACGACAAAGCGATCTACGCTTACGTCCCCGAGATGATTCGCTACTACTTGGCTGAAGATCCCATATTGGATAACGTGCCGACGTATCACTGTTCGGATCGCCAGCAGCGCGATCGCGTGTTGCAAGAGCTGGAACACCTGGTAGTGAAACCCACAGCCGAATCTGGCGGCTACGGCATGTTAGTCGGGCCCCACGCGACTCCGGAAGAACGAGCGAATTTCGCCCAAAATATTGAAGCGCATCCCCATCGCTACATCGCACAACCCACACTCAGTCTGTCCCGCGTGCCTACCGCTTTGAGCGACGGTGTAGCTGGGTGTCACGTCGATTTACGGCCTTTTATTCTTTGCGGCGAGGATATTCGCGTCGTGCCTGGCGGCCTCACGCGGGTTGCGCTTAAACGCGGGTCGCTAGTCGTAAACTCTTCTCAAGGAGGTGGGAGTAAAGACACTTGGGTATTGAGTCAATAGGCGATCGCGGTCAGTAGGCGATCTCGTTATGCCTCGTGCGATCGATGACATGCTCAAAAACAGCCGAGCGAATTGGAGTTGAGTCGGATATGCTGAGTCGCGTTGCCAATTCCATCTATTGGCTAAATCGCTATATCGAACGAGCGGAAAACATTGCTCGCTTCGTAGATGTAAATTTAAATCTGCTGCTTGACTCGCCCCCCGGAACGCTGCAGCAGTGGGAACCGCTGGTGGTCATTACTGCCGATTTACCGCTGTTTCAAGAACGCTATGGCGAGGCAACGCAAGATAATGTCGTGCAGTTTTTAGCTTTTGACTCGGATTATCCGCATTCCATCTTGTCTTGCTTACAGGTGGCTCGCGAAAATGCTCGCTCCATCCGAGAAATTATTTCTTCTGAAATGTGGGAACAGGTGAATGCCTTTTATTGGATGGTGAAAGAGGCGGCTAAGGGGAAATCGATCGCGCAGCTGCACGATTTTTTTACGGAGGTGAAGCTGGCCAGCCACTTATTTGCCGGATTGATGGATGCAACGCTTTCTCAAGGAGAGGGTTGGCACTTCGGTCAAATGGGTCGGTTGCTGGAACGGGCCGATAAGACCACGCGCATTTTGGATGTAAAGTACTTCATTCTGCTGCCCACTGCTGCAGCGGTAGGTACGGTGTTGGACGAGCTGCAGTGGATGGCGCTGCTCAAGTCAGCCAGCGCTTACGAAATGTATCGCAAGCGGGGCCAGCATCGCATCACGCCAACAGGAGTTGCCGAATATCTCATCCTCGACCGCACGTTCCCACGCTCGATTCTGTTTTGTCTGTTGCAGGTTGAAAGCTCGCTGCATACGATTACGGGCTGCGGATTTGGGACCTGGAGTAATCCGGCCGAACGTGCCTTAGGTAAGCTGCGAGCTGAACTGGAATTCACTACCATTGAAGACATCATCGATCGCGGCCTGCACGAATTTCTCGATCGCCTGCAGCAGCAGGCTAACCATATCGATAGCGAAATTTATCAGACGTTCTTCGCATTCCAACCCATCGAACCGTCGCTTCCTGACATGCGGCAGGTGCAAACTCTGCAACCGCAATCGCAGCTAGCGCAGTCCTCGTAATCGCGCCCAGCTCACATTCGTCTCTTGGCGACCATGCTGTTTTCGATCGTTCACCACACGACCTATACCTATCCTTGCCCAGTGAGGTTAACGCCTCACGCCATCCGCCTGCGTCCCCAGACGACAGCTCGCCAGACACTGCTGACTTTCGACCAAAAGGTTACACCTGGCCCAACCCGTTCATTTCACCTGTCGGATTTGGATGGCAATCAAGTCAGCAAGCTAATATTCGAATCCCCTACAGACAGGCTAAACGTCGAAACGCGATCGCAGGTGGAAACTCACGTTAGCAATCCGTTCAATTTCATTCTGGAGCCCTGGGCCGTATCGTTACCCATCGATTACCCTACCTCTCTCCGCCTTCAACTGCAGCCTTATTTAGAGGAGTCGGGATTTGACGACGCGATCGCGGCTCAACTCGCTCGCGACCTGTGGGGTGAGGTTGAAGGTAATACAGTCGCCTTTGCCAGTGCCTTATGTCAGCGCATCCATCAACAGTGCAAGTATATTCTGCGTGAAACCGGCGAACCCTATCCTCCAGGATTAACGTGGCAACAGAAATGTGGTTCCTGCCGCGATTTCGCCGTTCTATTTGCAGCCGCCTGCCGAGCAGCTAAGCTCGCGGCCCGTTTTGTCAGCGGTTATGAAGCCGGCGACCCCAACAGCGACGCACATCACCTGCATGCGTGGGCCGAGGTCTATTTACCTGGAGCTGGCTGGCGCGGCTTTGACCCTACACTCGGTCTAGCTGTTGCCGATCGCCACGTTGCTTTAGCCAGCAGCCCCTATCCGAGCTACGCGGCCCCCATCGTCGGTGGATTTCGCGACTCGAATCTACCTGCCGGCATGGAATACTCCGTTCGGGTACGGGAAATGCGAGCAGACAATCTGCAAAACCAAGCCCAGCAGCTAACCCAAACACAACCAGCTCAAACCATGCGGGTTGCCGAATCCACTTAATCCATAGCACTTAGTCTATGTAGATATCCTCGTCCGAATCGGGCAGCTCCCATTCCACGTTAGGAATGCGACCGAATGCTTCTTTCAGAGCAATTTCCCATAGCTTGCGGATGTGAGCCAGATAAGGATCGCCTAAACGCAATCGCAACTGATGACGAATGTGAAATGAATCTTTCTCGTACATCACCATATTAATGGGCGGCCCGACAGAGATATTAGACCGCATGGTGGAATCAATGGATAAGAGCGCGCATTTGGCCGCGGCTTCTAATCGCGTGTCAAAGGTTAAGGTGCGGTCGAGAATCGGTTTGCCGTATTTGGTTTCACCAATTTGCAGAAATGGAGTTTCTGGAGTGGCTTCAATATAGTTGCCCTGAGTATAGATTTGATAGAGTTGGATGTCCTCACCTTGAGTTTGACCGCCCAAAAGAAAATTACACTGAAAATCAATTCCATCTCGTTCTAATTGCTGTCGATGTTCATTTTGAATATCTCGAATTGTGTTGCCGAGGTAGGTGGCAACTTCGTGCAAGCTTGATAAGGAATGCAGATTGGGTTCTCGCTCGTTCTTGAGATCCCGTCGCAAAAGCGTCAATACGGATTGAGTGATGGATAAATTCCCAGACATGCAGAGCAAGATAGTCCGCTCGTCAGGCACCGAAAAATCAAATAGTTTTTGATAAGTAGAAATATAGTCAACGCCAGCATTCGTACGCGAGTCTGCTGCCATTACCAAGCCAAAACGAGTCATAATCCCTAGGCAGTACGTCATCGCTCCCCATCCACAGCGGCTTTTGATTCAAAGCTTACTGTGCAGTACTCCTTCTATTTGCTGCTAAGGCCTTGGATGTCGCTCGCGCACTCACTTAGGATAGAGCTGAGCGCTGCTTCCGTTTCGAGTTTCTCGTTATGCCATCCTCTGAGTTGCGTGCCCAAAAACATTGCTTGCTCCGCATCTGCGCTGCTGGGGGACTGAGCTTGTCGATCGCGTTTTTCCAGGCGTCAGCATTGGCGCTACCTCCACCAGAGGACATTCCTGAAGAAGTGTTGCGGCATCAAACTATCTTGGGAGCGCGATCGCCTGTTGACAATCAGTCGCTTTCCCCGAGCGAGTACGAAGAGCTCAGACTGGAGCTAGCCCAGGCTCAAGATGAACCGCCCCAGCTATCTCCTAAACTCCAACAACTCGTCTTTTTGCTTAAACTTCGCAAGTTTTACCGCACGCTGCTGCCATTTTGAGCGTTTGGGTCATGTCACGGCTAAGCCGAAAGCAGCCAAGCTAATGCCTGCGTGCTTGATAAGAGCCGAATTATACTTTAGGATAAAGCTGCTTGCGTGAAGATACTGAGTCGGGCTGCGGGCCAAAAGGGCATGCTAGGGCAGTTACTTGAGGCAAGCCGCGATCTCCGCTCGGAGTGGCGATTGACGTCCAAAACGTTACACGCATCAACTAAAGTCGAGCGATATAGATATCGATACAGTCATTAGTATGGATGTGGGGCGCGCGTTAGCTGCTGACCGAGGTTGAGCACGAGCCATGAATGCCGGAGACAAACCGCAACACCTGCAGCAGAAACTCAGGGAACTAGAAGATCGCGAGCGGTCTCTACGGTTGCGCGAGCTGGAGCTGGAAATTGAACAGCCTGCTACCAATGTACAAGTTGAGGTGATGCCCAAAGAGTCTGGGCTGGTCGGGGGCAGGTTACGACGGTGGCGACGCAAAATCGTCATGGCGGCTAAGTTTTTTGGTTTGGTCATTGCCATTATTGTTGCGGTCAGGGTGGCGGCCTGGCTGGCTGGAGCGGTGATGGTTGTCGGTATTGCTTGGCTGGCATACCAGCTCTTTTTTGACTCCGACGACTGATTCTGATGACGAGCAAAACGTGTGGAGTGATGAGGCAATCGCGACAGTTAGCGATCCTGATGCAGGTCTAGTTTTGATATTGCAAGGCAAGGTAACGTCATGAAAAAATGGCCCGTTTGGTTTCCCCTTCCCAATGCTTGGATGAGCGCCATATTTTTACTGTTTTTGGCTTTTGGTATCACCAACCTCATGCGACTTCTGTTTAAGTTGCTGTCGTCGGTAGACCCAGAATGGCTGCAATATCTCTTTGGCTGGCTGTTCAATACGAGATTTTCTTATGTGTTGTTCCTGATGCCAGTACTAGTCCCCGTTGCCGCGATCGCCCTCGCGCATCACCTGCTTCATATCGTGTTGGATCGGTTTTACCCTGACGTTACGACTCCTGAAATTGGCATGACTCGTTATGTCCTGCCTAGTATTACGAGCTGGTGGGAAGGTTTGTATGGTTGGTTGACGCTAAGCTTGACGAGTTTAGCGAGTTTCGTGATTTTAGGCTTGTTCTCGGTCAGTTACCCCTCGGGTTTCTCCGATTCTTTTTGGCTGTTGCGTTGGGAAGGGATGTCATTTTTGACGGCTCTTTTAGTCTGGCTGACTGTGGCGGCGTATTTCTATCAATTCGAGTACGTAATGCGGCGGCACCTGATGTCTTCTGGACGTTCTAGCTAGCATGCAATAGAGCAAACCGCAGTTGCGAATCCGGCGTCGAGTTCGGCACGGTTGCGGGCTGCGGCTGCGGTTGTGATGGGTTGAGTGATGTCAAATTCGGGTACGGCTGTAAGCAGCACGACATTTCTAGACGATCTCGATCGCGTGGCTATCGTACGGCAAGAGCTAAGCGAGCGCCTCAATACGATGGTGTCCGAGTTAGCCCAGTCCGAACGAGAGGGACAGTTTGCGTCGGGGACGTTTGGTCTGGAACGCGATATTGACGAACTCAGCAAGGCCAGTCAAGCATTGGAATGCGGTACGTTTCGCCTGCTGATTTTGGGGGACATGAAGCGGGGAAAGACGACCTTTGTCAATGCGCTGTTGGGAGAAAATCTACTGCCAGCTGATGTCAGTCCTTGCACGGCAGTTTTATCGGTTCTGAAGTACGGCCCGAAGAAGCAGGTCACAATTCACTTCACCAACGGCAAGCCGCCTCTACGCGTTGATTTTCAGCAATTCAAGCGGGACTACACCATCGATCCTGCTGAAGCCAAGGTTCTGGAAAATAACGGGACACTTGCGTTCCCGGAGGTCCAACAGGCGGTTATTGAATATCCATTGCCACTGCTGAGGAAAGGGATCGAGCTGATCGATACGCCCGGTCTTAACGATACGGAAGCGCGCAACCAGCTCGTTATCGATACGATTCAAAGCTGTCAGGCCGTGTTGTTCGTCCTCAGTGCCACCCAGCCTTGGACGTTAGACGAACGGCGCTACGTCAATAATTACCTCCGCGATCGCGGCCTCAGCCTGTTTTTCCTTATTAATGGTTGGGATCGCCTCCGCAACGGGCTGGCCGATCCTGACGACTCTGAAGCACTACATGAGGCAGAAGCCAAGGTCAGACAGGTTTTCCAAACGCAGTTTGCGGCATTTGAGGGGTTCGACACTTGCGATCGCGTGTTTGAAATCTCAGCCCTGGAAGCATTGCGGCGGCGAGTCAAACAGTCCGAAGCCGATCTCGAAGGGACGGGGTTCCCGGCTTTGCTCGATGCAATCAGTCGGTTTCTCTCTCGGGATCGAGCCCGTGCTGAGTGTCAGCGGGTCATCCGCATGGTTCGGAGTACACGCGATCGCGTAGCGGCTGCGGTCGACCGGCGCATTCCACTGCTCGACGACGACGTTACGGCTTTAACCCGTAAAATTGACTCCGTTCAAACTGAATTTGCCACGCTCGAAACCTTGCGAGATTGCGTGCGGCAGTTGATCCGGGCCGCAGGCGAGGCCCAAGCCAACGACATTGCCAACTCATTCAAAACTTACGTTCTGGGTTTAGAACACACCTTCGAAGCCGATTTCCTTGCCGCTCAACCAGACCTCGGATTTCTTGATTTTCTCGATCGCCACAAGCGCGAGGAGTTTTCCCAAGCCTTTCAGCAAGCTTTCGAGCGTTACA